>NZ_FMBA01000007.1 GCF_900094935.1 Gilliamella intestini | reverse complement strand
GTTGATTTTCTTTTACAAAACAGTACCCAATGGGGAAAGCAAACGGCAAAGTTTGAATTTCCAAGACCTTATAAAGCAACCCAAGACATTATTTCATTGGCCCAAACAGATAAAACCGCAGCCCTAGAAAGATTAAAAAAATACCTGCAAAAAGAGTGGTATAGAGGACATTCTGATTTTGGTTGGCATGATGGTCATAAAAGCAAATGGAATATTCATACAGGCTATTGGAGCTTTGAAAGTGGTGCGTTAGCCAAAATACTCGGCTTAGACGACAGCACTCTAAAAGACCAACCATACTACCCTTACGACATGGTGCATTGGGAAAAATAATATTATGAAAATACTTTATACCAACGATTGGATAAAATTTCGAATCCATCCTAAATTTTGTGTGTTTGCAAATAAAGTTGGTGGTTAATTCCGTTACAAAATTCAAACAATCTATTAAATTTTTTATTCATTCCCTCCACAGTTATAATAGCCGCTTAATAATCCTATCCACTTTGATGCGAGTTAGTCGCTTTATCAACTTATGAACTTGATTGGGATAAAATTGGCTTGCTTGGATTTGTTGAAAATGCGTTATCAACGTGGTTTTTTGACGAATGGTGTTCAGTTCTTGGGTGAACTTATCACTTAATTCTTGTTTTGGGTCATGCACTAATATGCCGTTTTCAAGGTCAAGGCGCCACGCTCGTGGATTTAGGTTGTTACCAGTTATGAGCGCCCATTTGTCATCCACCCAGATGCCTTTTAGGTGATAGGTTTGCGCGTCGTCTTTCCATAATCTTATGGTCAGTTGTTCTTTATCAATAAAATTTTGTAAACGTTCAATAAAGCTTCTTAAGTTGATTTCGTATAAATAAGGTAATCCGCCTGATATGTTAAAGGGTTGATCAGGTGGAATATAGAAGTCGTTAGCCTCTTTATCGCCAATGATCAATTCGATTTGGCGTCCTTTGCGTAGCAGGCGAATAATGTCGCGCACTAGGATGTTAGGCAAATTAAAGTATGGCGTACAAAAAATAATTTTTTGTTCGGTTACGTTGATTAAGTGATGGATGATTTTATTTAGTGAGTTATTACGCCCAAGTCCCATTATTGGGGCAACCGATAAGGTGTCGTTGTCGGAATTGCCGTCATATTGGTAACTTGCATCCATTAAGTGTTGGCGCAGAGCTTTGATTTCGGATTTGATCTGTTTGCGCGTTTTGTGTGTGCCAGCGTTAAGTAGCTGTATAGCTTGATATGGCATAAAGTGGTCGTTGATAAATTGCACCATGCTATCGGCTAATAACGGATTAGTGATAAAGTGGTAGCGGTCGTAGCGGTATTTTTCACGTTTGTGTAAATAGACGTTATTAATACTTGCGCCACTGTAAATGACGGTGTCATCAATAATAAAGCCCTTTAAATGCAATACACCAAGTACTTCACGGCGGTTTACTGGAACGCCATAAATCGGAATGTCGATCTCTGGGTGTTGCTGTTTTAGCTGGTAGTAATAGTTGGCATTGGTGTGGGCTTTGTCTTCGCCAATTCGTCCACGTTGTGCACGGTGCCAGTCAACAAATATTTTGATATCTAAGTTTGGGCGTTGTTGTTTGATTTGGTATAGCTCGTTAAGGATTTCTCTACCAGCTTCGTCTTGTTCTAAATAGAGTGCAACAATATAAATACGATGCTTAGCTTCTTTTATGCTTTCAAGTAAAGCCAGTCGATAGGCTTTAGGATTATATATAATTTGGTATTGATCTGCATTTTGTTGAATTTTAGCTAATTCATCAAGATGTTTTTGATGATTGTATTTTATAAATGGTATTCGCATGATTTATATATTATTATAACTGATCTGTTACGTTAGCGTTTTATCTAAAGTAACCTAAATACGATCAGTAAAAATAACGCTCCTTCCTATTTGTGTGCATTCTTGCTAAGTTGTTTTTAGTTAAATGTATATTTTTGCTTGTGCCACTTTATGTATTAGCAATTTGTTTATGCTTTATTGTGGGTGATGATAAATGGTTTAAGATTGTTCATCAACCCATGTTTGAATTATTTTATAAGTTAATGCCAGTACTACTGGACCAATAAATAACCCCATTATACCAAAACCTAGTAATCCGCCAATGACACCAAATAATATAAGCAAAAAAGGTAAGTCGGCACCTTTTTTGATTAAGTAGGCTCGCATTACGCTATCTAAAGTGGTCAATATAATAGCAACAACAATTAAGATAATACCTGAAACGGTGTTGCCCATCCAAAATTGCCAACAGATACATCCTAGCATAACAACTACAGGACCAATTTGTGCCACACAACAAATGAATAAGATGAGTGTTAGCACACCAGATAATGGCATTCCAGTAAATACAAAACTTAATCCTCCAATTAAGGCTAAGGTGATAGCGGTAACTACAACGCCAAGCGCTACAGCGCGGATGGATTGACCTGCTAATGTGACTGTAGTTGCGCCATATTGTTTTGATAATCGATTGGCTAGTAGGTAGACATATTTGGTGATGCTTTCACCTTTTAAATAGAGTAATAGGCTAAAAATGATCATCACACCTGCATGAAAGATGAATATACCAATGTTGGTGGCCTGTTCAAGTAACCAACTTATCATTATACCAATATAGGGTTGTATGTTTGATACTAAGTCAGAACCATCAGTTTGAATTAGCGTTAACCATTTTTGGTGTAGTTCAGGTCCAAAGGCAGGTACGCTTTCAAGCCAGTCAAGTGTAGGTAGTTTTTGATGAGATAGTGTTTTTGCCCATTCAATAAGATGATGGCTATTTTGAGCTACCGAACTAATAATTAATATGAACGGTATAATGCAAACAAGAGCCAATATCAGAGCCATAACCAGTAACGATAGCCAACGTTTATTAAATAATTTTTGTTGAATTTTTATCATTAATGGCCAAGTGGCAATAACTACCATCACCGCCCAGAAGAATCCGAATAAGAAAGCTTCAACAACACGATAGGTAATAATGATTAGTAATCCGATAATTAAAAGGTTTAAAATTAGTTTTAATAAGTCAGTCGTGTTTTTTTCTACTGGCATTTTTTTACCATATTTATTAATTCTGATAGTATTATTATACGCATTATCACTTCAAATTAATATGATGGTGTTTATAATTAATTTTGTTAATGGAGATTTAAAAAATGAAAAAATTAATGTTATTGACATTATTAGGTGTGGCGTTAACTGCGTGTGCAAATTCGCCTAAAATGAAACCTATAGCACAAAATGCCAATGATACGGCGCCATTCCCTACAGCTCAAGCTGGTTTTACACGTTATGCTATTCATTTACCAGCGATTACTAATGAGAACAATACAAAAGTTGAGGTGATTATTGGTAAAGAGATGAACGTTGATTGTAATTTTCATAATTTAGGTGGCGTAGTTAAACAAGAAGAGCTTAAAGGCTGGGGATATTCTTATTATGTTGTTGAAAAGACCGTTGGCAATTTATCAACATTAATGGCGTGTCCTGAAGGTAGCAATAAAAACGAGTTTGTGACAATTAGCCATAATTTAGGTTTGTTAAATTATAACAGTAGCTTACCGTTAGTTTTTTATGTTCCTAATGATTTACAAGTAAAATACCGCGTTTGGCAACCTAATAGTAAAACTATGCAAGCTACTGCCGAATAATAACGGTTAATTAATTGCTAAATACTGTTTATTATCTTGTGAGTGGTTAAAACATAGCCACTCAGTTAAGAAAGTTTTAATATTTGATTTTTTAAGTAGACATCTCGAAAAAAAAAGGTATTTTATCCCTCGTAATGCAAGGTTAGCTCTACTTGTTCATTTATTTTATTAATGACTTGTGATTGCCTGATTACCTCGGTTTCGCTAGGCGTTTTATTATGTTGGTGATTTATTCATTGTTAATAACGTCAATAGCAAAATTTGGGGGTCCGTTGTGTCTTTGCAATGGGCTTGTGTCTAACATGTAATATCCCTACAAGAGGAGAAGTGGTGAGCATGTTTACTCAACGTAAAACAATTCTTTCAATCGTGGCTGGTGTTTCACTAGCGTTATCTCAATCTGCTATTGCTAAAGATCGTGTTGTACATTTTTACAATTGGGCGGGTCAAATCGGTTCTAATACTATTTCTGATTTTGAAAAATCAACAGGCATCAAACTTGTTTATGATGTGTACGATTCAAACGAAATCCTTGAAGGCAAATTACTGGCAGGCCATTCTGGTTTTGATGTGGTTTCACCTTCTGATAGCTTTTTAGCTAAACAAATTAAATCAGATGTTTATTTACCGTTAGATAAAAGCAAGTTACCAAATTGGAAAAATCTTGATCCAAATTTAATGAAGTTAATGGCAACGCATGATCCTGACAATAAATATGCTATCCCTTATGTATGGATGACAACAGGTATCGGTTATAACATTGATAAAGTTAAAGAACGTTTGGGTAAAGACGCACCAGTTGATAGCTGGGATTTAGTCTTTAAACCAGAAAACATGGAAAAACTAAAAGATTGTGGTGTGGCATTTTTAGATGCGCCAACTGAAATCTTTGCAAGTGCACTGCGATATTTAGGTAAAGATCCAAACAGTACTGATGCTAAAGATTATACTGGTGCGGCTTACGAGTTGTTAGAGAAAGTGAGACCAAATATTCGTTATTTCCATTCTTCACAATATATTACTGATTTGGCAAATGGTGATATTTGTGTCATTTTAGGTTGGTCTGGCGATATTTTACAGTCACGAGATAGAGCTAACGAAGCAAAAAATGGTGTGCATGTTGGTTATCAAATTCCAAAAGAGGGCGCATTAGTCTTCTTTGATACTTTTGCTATTCCAAAAGATTCTGAAAATCCTGATGAAGCGCATGAATTTTTAAATTTTGTTATGAAGCCTGAAATTGCCGCACAAGTCACCAACGATGTGAATTTTGCTAGCGCCAATAAAGAAGCAAATGACAATTTTGTAAAACCAGAGGTGAAAAACGATCCAGCGGTTTATCCAAAACCAGAAGTGATGGAAAAACTATTCACTTTACAAGTTAAAGATCCTAAACTTGAGCGCGTAATTACTCGTACATGGACTAAACTTAAAACTGGTAAATAGTCGATATTTTGTATATCGAATTTAGATAATAATTCTAGACGGATGGGTTATTTAGCCTTTCCGTCTCGTTTTTTTTGGCTTGTTGTTATGAGGAAAATAGAGTGAACAATAAAACAACAAATCAGGTGCAGCCTAAAAAAAAGATGGTAACTCCACTTTTGGAGATCAAAAATTTAACTAAAGTTTTTAATGATGATTATTATGCTGTTGATGATGTCAACTTGACTATCTACACCGGCGAAATTTTTGCTTTATTAGGTGCGTCAGGTAGTGGTAAATCTACATTGTTACGCATGCTTGCTGGTTTTGAGCAGCCTACATCGGGGCAAATTATTCTTGATGGTAAGGATTTATCACAAGTTCCGCCTTATGATCGTCCAATTAATATGATGTTTCAATCGTATGCTTTATTTCCTCACATGACGGTTGAGCAGAATATTGCCTTTGGTTTAAAACAAGATAAATTAGAACAAACCGAAATAAAACAGCGTGTTGATGAAATGTTAGCCCTTGTGCATATGGAGCAATTTGGTAAGCGTAAACCGCATCAATTATCTGGCGGTCAAAGACAACGTGTGGCTTTAGCCAGAAGTTTAGCCAAACGTCCAAAATTATTGTTGCTTGATGAGCCAATGGGTGCGTTAGATAAACAACTTCGCGATCGTATGCAACTTGAAGTAGTGAGCATTTTAGAACAGGTGGGCGCAACGTGCGTGATGGTAACTCATGATCAAGAAGAGGCTATGACCATGGCCGGGCGTATTGCCATTATGAATAAAGGCCAATTTGTACAAATCGGTGAGCCTGAAGAGATTTATGAACATCCAAATTGCCGTTATAGTGCCGAATTTATTGGTTCGGTAAATGTTTTTGATGGTATTTTGCAAGAAACACAAGAAGACGGTTTGATCATTAATTGTCCTATGATTAAGCGTCCGTTAAAAGTCGATTATGATTCGCCAGCGGTTGAAGGTGTGCCAACACAAGTTGCACTACGTCCTGAAAAAATTAAACTTTGCGACGAAATTCCAGAAGATGGCTACAATGTGGCAACTGGTGAAGTGGTCGAAATTGCTTATCTTGGGGATTTGTCGATTTATCATGTTAAATTACCAAGCGGGCAAATTATTATTGCACAGCTTCAAAATGAATATCGTTATCGTAAAGGTATGCCAACTTGGGGTGACATAGTTAACTTAAGTTGGGAAGTAGATAGTTGTGTTGTGCTTACTGAATAAACAAAAGAGGATATCATAATGCGATCCATTGTATTAGGATTGTTGTTAAATGCATTTGTGTTGCTCAATGTTTATTGGCGTTTTGTGACAACAGGGGTATTTGATAACTTATTTTTAGATGCACTATTTACCGCGATGACATTAAGTTTTTTGTTGTCATGTGTGGGATTATGTTTAGCAAATTATAAGCCATCTAAATTTGCTTATCGGCTGATTATTGCAGGTAGTGTACTGTTTGTTCCTGCTGGGCTTGTGGCAATTTATTTTGCTTATAAAAAGATGCAGCAACAACGTTCAGATACTGATCTGATGACACTTTATGGGCGTTTAATTGTTATTGCCATCCCTTATTTATGGATGTTATTGTTATTTTTATTACCATTTTTAATTGTCTTTAGAATTAGTTTTTCTGAAAAAATCTTTGCCATCCCTCCTTATACTGATTTATTTAGTTATGATGATGGGCTACTAAATATTGCTTTGAATTTTGGTTATTATATTAATTTAGTTAATGATAATATTTATTTTGAGTCTTATTTAGAATCATTAAAAATTGCAGCTATTTCAACCATATTATGTATTTTAATTGGTTACCCATTAGCATGGGCAATTTCAAAATGTAAACAATCCACACGAAATATTTTGTTATTATTAATTATTTTGCCATCTTGGACATCATTTTTAATTCGAGTTTATGCGTGGATTGGTATTTTAAATCAAGAAGGTTTGTTAAATCACTTTTTAATGTGGTTAGGGGTTATTGATCAGCCACTTGTGATTATAAAAACCTATTTGGCTGTTTATATTGGTATTGTGTATTCTTATTTACCGTTTGTGGTATTACCGATTTATACTTCATTAAGTAAAGTAGATTCGACGTTAATTGAAGCCGCATTAGACTTAGGTTGTAAGCCAATTAAAACCTTTTTTAAAATTATTGTGCCACTCACCAAAAATGGCATTATTGCTGGTGGTATGCTAGTGTTTATTCCAGCCGTTGGTGAATATGTGATACCTGAATTATTAGGGCCATCCCAAAGCATTATGATTGGTACGCAGATTTGGACTATATTCTCTCGAGATACCGATTGGCCTGCAGCAGCTGCGGTTGCGACTGTTATGTTGTTGATTTTGATAGTACCAATTTACTATTTTAATAAATTTCAAAGCCGACAAATGGAGGGTAAATAGATGAATGATTTACCTGTTATTTTGCGATCTTCTGTGATTGTATTTATCTCATTACTATTGGGCTCGTTAATACTATCAGTACTGATTAGTTCGGCTGGGTTAGGTTTACTTACCAATATAAGCTTATATGTTAATAGTTTAATATTTAGCTTGATTGTGACAGTGATTGTGACATTAGCGCTTATTTTTCGATGCCTTAAAGGGCTTATTTTATTGGTGGTATTTTCATTTTTATATATCCCAATGATTATTTTAATTGTTTACTCATTTAATAGTTCTCGCTTAGTTACGGTATGGGCAGAATTTTCAACTAAATGGTACTTTGAGCTAATGCATAATGAAGAACTATTTAAAGCTGTTGGTCTGAGTTTAGCAATTGCCGCGTGTGCAGCGAGTTTTGCAACAGTTTTAGGTACACTTGCTTCTTATGCTATTGTTCGCTTTAAACAATTTAAAGGCGCAAATCTGTTTTCGTTTATGACAACAGCACCGCTTGTTATGCCTGATATTATTACCGGGTTAGCATTATTGCTTTTGTTTGTTGGTATGGGGCAAATTCTTGGGTGGCCAAAAGATCGTGGTGCAATTACTATTTGGATGGCGCATACAACTTTCTGTATGGCTTATGTGACAGTGGTAATTAGCGCAAGACTGCGTGAACTTGATAAATCAATTGAAGAGGCTGCTTTAGATTTAGGTGCTAATCCATTGAAAGTGTTTTTTATTATTACATTACCAATGATTGCACCAGCACTAGTTTCTGGTTGGTTATTAGCCTTTACTTTATCACTTGATGATGTGGTGATTGCTAATTTCGTAACAGGACCTGGGGCAATGACTTTACCTAAATTGATCTTCTCTAAAGTAAAATTAGGGGTTGATCCGCAAGTTAACGCGCTTGCAACTATTATTTTATTGATCGTTGGAATTATAGGGTTTATTTCATGGTTATGGATGCGTAAAACTGAACGACGTAAAATAAATGAAACCCGTATGCATTAATATTCTTCACTTTCTATTATTGCCGCATTTTGCGGCAATATTTCGTTTTAAAATCTCCGTGTGTTTTTTATCATTTTGTATTATAGTGTGACTTGCCAATGTTTTGGCAAAATTCTCAGGGCGGGGTGTAAGTCCCTACCGGTGGTATAGCCCACGAGCGCTTAATTTGTCCTTTTAACTGTGATGATTATTTTATTATCCAGTTAATTATTGATAAGTTAAGGTCTAGCAGATTTGGTGAAATTCCAAAGCCGACAGTTAAAGTCTGGATAAAAGAGAGTTGCTTATCTTTCCAATATTTGCTGAAAAGCAAAACCATGCTGGTCGAGCACTGCCCTGATTCTGGTATTTTATTTATTTGTACTTAATTAATTTTATGGCTAAATAGCATCATCGTTAAACGGTTATTTAAAGTTAATTTAGTAAATAATGAAATGAGCAAGTTAAAAAATATAGGTATTTACCATGAATCAGTTTAATTTAAATGAATTTGGATCGCCCATTGAACGTGTTAAAAAAGCAATTACCTCTATTCAAGCTGGCCAAGGGGTACTAGTTCTAGACGATGAAGACCGTGAGAACGAAGGCGATATTATTTGGGCAGCCGAGTCCATTACAAGTCAGCAAATGGCGCTGACTATCCGTTATGGCAGTGGCATTGTTTGTTTATGTTTGCCACAAAAACGTTGTGATGAGTTACAGTTGCCAATGATGGTGGCAAATAATACCAGTAAAAACAATACGGCGTTTACCATTTCGATTGAAGCCGCTAATGGGGTAACAACAGGCGTGTCAGCCGCTGATCGTGTTACAACAATTAAGGCTGCGGTGAATGATAATGCTAAACCGAGTGATCTTAATCATCCGGGGCATGTGTTTCCTTTAGTTGCTAAAGAAGGCGGTGTTTTAGTTCGTCGGGGTCATACCGAAGCATCGATTGACTTAGTGACATTAGCCGGTTTAAAACCAGCAGCTGTATTGTGTGAGCTAACTAATGATGATGGCACTATGGCAAGAGCACCTGAAGTGGTTCAGTTTGCTAAACAATATCATATGCCGGTTGTGACCATTGAAGATATTGTTGAGTATCGTAAATCAATGTAATACAACTCATAACGATATTATTTAATTTAGTTGTGGGAAAACGCCGACTTGTTTACGCATCATGATAAAAATGGTCCTCTAAAAATGAATAATGCGTTTTCCCAAAATCACTTTATTGGTTTAACCTTATTATAAAAGTTAATAAACCACTTAATTTTTGTTTTTTATCTTTTGAATTATTAAATATTTGCTGATTACGTCACACCTAAATTCAAAGTTTATATCATTCTTGCGGCTTTTCCATTCGTTTATAGGTGGACGATTTTGGTGAATTTTTGATTAATATGATGGCTATCACGCTGTTTATCTAAATAAAAAAAACAGCGTCATTTGTCAAAAACTTTCAGGAATGTATAGTGTTTAAGTAAAGGTAAACGTTTGGTATCAAGGCGTAGCATTTTACTTAGGTAGTTTAATCTATATAAGAGATGCGCATGAATTATAAAAATTAGCTCTTGCTATTTATGAATCTTCATTATAAAATCATTTTCTTATTTGAAAAATAAGAATAAAAGTTGTAACGGTGTTCGTAGCATTAAACACTATGGCTTAATGGTTGGGAATATATAACAATTAACATCTTTTTGGTGGCAAATTTTTATTTGCGAACCATCCTTGTTTTGCCGATTTCTATCGGCAATAGAGCATAATCAAACATATATTTAAAGCAAAAATTTGATTACTACGGCAAAACTAAAACAGCAAAGCGAGGTTGCTATGTTTAGCGTTAATAAAGAGTGGGCATTTGTGGTGCTGACCTGCTTTTTTGAATTGTGTTGGATTTTAGGATTTAGCATCGCAACAGAACTTTGGCATTGGATTATTATTGTATCACTCATTATTGTCGATTTTACCTTTTTGACTAATGCTTGCAAAACGATTCCCACTGGTACAGTTTATGCTATTTTTTCAGGTGTTGGAGCGATTGGCGCAACAGTAATTGATATGTTACTTTTTGATAAAGAAGTTAAGTTAATTCAACTTTTTTTTGTTGCACTAATTATTGTTGGTGTTGTTCAACTAAAACGAGCTGATAGTTAATATTATAATAAAGGATGATTTCAATCATGGGATGGCTGCTTATATTGATAGCGTCAGTTTTTGAAGTGCTTGGTGCAATTGGTCTTAAGTTATACGCTGAGGAGAAAAATCCATCTAGGCTTGTTTTGTATTGGGGGGGATTTTTTGTTTCTTTTGTATTTTTTTATTTTTCGCTCCATTATATTGAATTAAGTATTGTTTATCCTGTTTGGGTTGGTCTTGGTACATCGGGCGCAGTGTTAGCCAATATGCTGTTATTTAATGAGCCTAGAAATTTTCCGCGCTTGTTTGGACTTACCATTATTATTATTGGTGTTGTCGGGTTACACACAACTTTATGACTAGTTTTAATTTGTTATCCTTATAGATAAAAAAACCGGAGATAAACTCCGGCAGTAATATTTTGGATGAAATAAATGAACTAAATGAACTAAATTAAATTGACTAAATTAAATTTCGTCGGCATATTGTTTTAAGAAACTAGCAACGCCGTCTGGGTTTGCTTGCATACCTTTTTTACCTTTTGTCCATTGTGCTGGGCAAACTTCGCCGTGTTTTTCATGGAATTGGAACGCATCAACAATACGAATCATTTCGTCAATGTTACGACCAATTGGTAAATCGTTAATAGTTTCGTGGCGAACAACACCTGACTTATCAATAAAGAATGAAGCACGTAATGCAACGCCTGCTTCAGGATGTTCAATTCCATATGCTTGCATAATTTCATGTTTAACGTCTGCAACAATAGGGAATTTCACTTCACCAATGCCGCCTTTATCTTGTGGTGTATTACGCCATGCATTATGCACAAATTCAGAATCCATTGAAACACCAATAACTTCAACACCACGTTTTTTGAATTCTTCTAAGCGGTGATCAAATGCGATGATTTCAGAAGGACAAACAAAAGTGAAATCCATTGGCCAGAAAAATACAACAGCATATTTACCATTAATATGTTGTGATAAATTGAAATTGTTAACAATTTCACCAGAACCTAGAACTGCTGCTGATGTAAAGTCTGGGGCTTTGCGAGTGACTAATGTCATGCGTTTTCTCCTATATATTATTGCAAATCTTGTCGCTACGTATTATAGCGATTTAAGTCTGTTATCCAAGTCATTATAAACAATCAATACCATAAGTTTAACCTATTAAGTTGTGATTTATTGTTCGGTATTATTTATTGATTTTTTGGTTTACCCTTGTTTTTTGTGTCTCGATGACGTTGTTTTATTTTTTTCTTTTTGATTTCTTCTTTTTTGCCAGCTTTTTTTAATTTTGCTTTTTGCGATGGCTTTTTCTTTGTTGCTGGTTTTGGCGCTTTGGTTTTTGGTCGCAATTGGTCAATTGTTCTTAATTTGATTGGCTCTTGAATATAGCGCTCAATTTTTTGTAGTAATTCGTTATCGTGGGCTTCGATTAGCATTATTGCTGTGCCTTTTTTACCAGCACGAGCCGTGCGACCTATACGATGTAAGTAAACATCGGCTGTTTTTGGCGCATCAAAATTAATAACATGGGTGATATCATCAATGTCTATTCCACGAGCTGCGACATCGGTAGCTACTAGTACATTAACTGTATTGTTGCTGATTCTTTTAATTGCTTCGTTACGTTTGGCTTGTACCATTTCGCCTTCTAAATAGCAACTATGGATACCAGCTTGATGTAGTAAGCTAACTAATTCATGTACACGCTCACGTTTACGGACAAAAACGATCGTTTTTTTAAATTCCTCTTGTTTTAATAAGTAAGTAAGCAGTGCTACTTTATGAGCGAGATCGTCAGCTCGATAATAAAATTGTAAGATTTTTTTACGTTCTTTACGCGATGGGTCAGCGTTGATTTCGACAGGATCGTTCAAAATACGGTTAGCAAAATCATGTAGTCCATCACCTTCAAGTGTAGCTGAAAATAGTAAGGTTTGTTTACGCCAGCGTGTTTCGGCTGATATGGTTTCGACATCTTGCAAAAAGCCCATGTCTAACATGCGATCAGCTTCATCTAAAATAAGCATTTCAACTGCTCGGCAGTCAAAATTCTCTTCTTTTATATATTGTAATAATCGACCAGTTGTCGCAATAACAATATCTTGATTTTTACTAAATACTTCAGCGTGATTCATATAAGCAACACCACCAGTAATGGTTGCAATACTTAAATGTGTCGATTCGGTTAATAATTTGGCTTGCTCGGCAATTTGCATGGCAAGTTCACGCGTTGGTGTTAATATTAAAATACGCGGTGGGCCTGGCTTTCGACGTGGAAAGTCTAGTAAATGTTGCACGGCAGGAATTAAAAAGGCCAATGTTTTACCTGTGCCTGTGGGGGCTGAGCCTAAAATATCTTTGCCATCTAAAGCAACAGGGATTGTTTGCGTTTGGATTAATGTCGGTGTAGTTATATTTTGTGCTTGAAGATTGTGAATTAAAATATCGTCTAACTCTAAATCAGAAAAAGTCTGTATTGTCATAGTGTTCTTTTTACCTAAAATGATACGACACATTATAACGTTAATCATTATAACTACAATCGTTATCACCAGAATCTTTATAACTATGTTTAAAAGTATTCTATTTTTATTCGTTGTTTTATTGTATATCCGTCTAAAAACGAGGCTTTTGTTCATGTAAAACTTATCATTATTAGTTATTTGTGATAATATTGTGCCTATACGTAATGATATACAAATAGTTATATTATTGATGTAAAATTGCTTAGTTTATATGTTTAACCATTTCGTTATTTAATACAACGTGATTCAAAACTTCATATTAAATAATACTTCTATAATAATCATCAGATAATAACTATGACTGAATGTTTTTCAAATGAAAACTATAACCAACAATTAGAAAAGAAAGTCGATAATTTAAAAGCATTATTATCGGATTTCTCTGTTCCTGAATTAGCAGTATATTCATCGCCTATTAGCCATTATCGTATGCGTGCTGAGTTTAGAATCTGGCATCAGGATGAAGATCTTTATCATATTATGTATGATAAAAAAACAAAAAAACGGGTGCGAATTGATGAGTTTCCTGTCGCAACAAAGTTAATAAATCAAGCGATGCAGGCAATTTTACCTTTGTTACGGCATAACCAAGAACTTCGTCATTTATTATTTCAAATTGATTATTTTTCTACTTTAAGTGGTCAACTGTTAATTACGCTTTTGTATCATAAAAAATTAAATGAAAAATGGACTCTTGAAGCAAAAAAGTTAAAAGCGCAATTAGCAGAACAAGGCTTAGATGTTAATATTGTAGGGCGCGCAAGTAATCAAAAAATAACAATAGATGTCGATTATGTTGATGAAGTTTTGCCAGTAATGGATAAAAAATTTATTTATCGTCAAGTCGAAAATAGCTTTACTCAGCCTAATGCTGCGGTAAATATTAAAATGCTGCAATGGGCTATTTCAGTCACCAAAAACTCATCGGGCGATTTACTCGAATTTTATTGCGGTAATGGTAATTTTTCGATCGCGTTGGCACAAAACTTTCGTAAAGTGTTAGCAACTGAAATAGCCAAAGCATCTGTTTATTCAGCACAGCATAATATTGCTGTCAACCATATCGATAACCTTGTTATCGCACGGTTATCAGCCGAAGAGTTTACTAGCGCGATAAAAAAAGAACGCGAGTTTAATCGTTTAAAAGGAATTAATTTGGATGATTATCAGTGCGAAACAGTGCTTGTTGATCCTCCTCGTGCAGGAGTTGATTTAAATACGATTAATATACTTAAATCTTATAAAAAGATTATTTATATATCATGTAACCCTAATACATTACATGATAATTTACAACTTTTAACCCAAACACATTCAATTCAACATTTTGCTATGTTTGATCAGTTTCCTTATACCGATCATATTGAAATAGGCGTTGTATTGTGTAAAAAGTAAAAAAATGTAAAATAAAGTATTATTAGTTAATAATGTTCCATTATTTATACCTAACTACTTATTGCTCAAAGTCTGTATCAGCTTACGTCTATTTAGAATAAAAAAAAACCCTAGTAAACTAGGGCTGCATTAAATTGCAAGGAATGGATGAAAGGAAATAAAACAATGAAACAATAATGTCTAGCCTCATGAATCATTGTGTGGATACTATAGCAGACTAAATAAAACTAATTGATGACCGGCCTATTACAATACAGTAATTTATTTGTCATGATCTGTTTTGTTTTTTCATATATTCTATTATTACATTATGTAATTTTTGATAACCGTCTAAAATAATGAAAGGAATATTAAAAATGAAATTATTAGTTGTTGAAGATGAACATAAAACAGGTGAGTATCTTCGTCAAGGGCTAGTAGAGTCAGGTTTTATTGTTGATTTGACCGATAATGGTTTAGATGGTTATCATCGAGCAATGACTGAAGATTATGATTTAATTATCTTGGACGTGATGTTACCCGATATTGTGGGTTGGAAATTTGTTCAATCTTTGCGTGAAGCTGGAAAAGATACTCAAATTATATTACTCACCGCTATGGGAAGTATCGACGATAAAGTCAAAGGATTTAGCTTAGGTGCAGATGATTATTTAGTTAAACCATTTTCGTTTGCTGAATTACTAGCAAGAATCAAATCATTATTAAGACGTAATGCACCACAAGTAAATAATTATCAATTAAGTATTGCAGATTTGGTAATGGATCTACCTAAACGAACAGTAACGCGAGCTGGAAAACGAATTGATTTGACTAATAAAGAATTTATGTTGTTAGAATATTTTTTGCGTTATCCTGGTGAAGTGTTACCTAGATCACTTATTGCATCACAAGTTTGGGATATGAATTTTGATAGTGATACTAATGTGATTGATGTGGCCATTAGGCGATTACGTAGTAAAATTGATGCAGATTTTGAACCTAAATTAATTCATACTGTACGTGGAATGGGATATAAATTGGATGTATTAGATGAAGTTGACTAAAATTGTATCATTTCGGTTACCATTAATTGTTTGTTTACTTACTTGTGGACTACTTTACTGTTTTAGTTACTTTATTGAACGTTGGTTTGAAAAACTTTCTGTTCACCAAAATGTATCTGAGTTAACATCTGTTATCTCATCCATAGAGCGCGAACTTACTTATTATTCACAGGATGATAATCGTGATGAATTTTTTCAGAGCCTACTATTAATTTTAACTGGTCATCATCGGTTATTTGTCTATATTGTTGATGATTCAGGTAAAATATTATATCGCACACGAGGGCCTAATCTTTCTATTGCCTTAAAGTCTGCTGATTTTGAAGAAATTATTACTAAGCATACAACAACAGTATCGAATGTGAATCAGTCATCTTATCGTATTGCTGCATCAAGGGTCATAACTGATCAAAACAAACAATACACAACTATTGTAGCTGTTGGTCGTGACTTACAGATTGAATTTATCAGGAGATTAAGAAAAGGCTTAAAAATACTTATTGGTATTTCTTGTATCTTGGCGTTAATTGGTTCATTTATTTCTATCTATCTTACTCAAAAACCGATTAATCGATTAATTAAGAAGATTGAACGTATTAACTTAAAAAACCTTAACCATCGTATTTCAACTTCATCTGTTCCAGTAAAATATGTTAGTTTAGTCAGGGCTTTTAATAAGATGCTTAATCGAATGGAAGATGTTTTTCAAAGACAACGTAATTTTACGGCAGATATAGCTCATGAAATGCGTACACCTATTACTAATTTGACAACTCAAACTCAAATTGTATTAAGCAATGCAAGAACGACCGAAGAGTATAGAGAAATCTTATACTCAAATTTAGAAGAGTATGAAAGAATGTCACAAATGATATCTGATATGCTCTTTTTAGCACAGGCAGATAATCGTCAATTAGTACCTAATCTAGTTGATATTAATTTGCATAACATGATGGTTATGATATGTGATTATTTTGAGCCACTTGCTGATGAAAAAGCTATCAAATTCGAATTAGAAGGGGAGTGTTGCCATATTTTAGGTGATAGAATGATGCTAGCAAGAGCAATAAGTAATATTTTATCTAATGCCATTCGTTATACGCCAGAAAATGGAATTATTAAAATTACTTTAGCTCAAGTTAGTGAAAATCGTGTCAAAGCTGTGATTTCAAATCCTGGTAAAAAAATCGATAGTCGCCATTTGCCTCATCTTTTTGATCGTTTTTATCGTGTAGATGAGTCTCGTCATCGTAACGGTAATAATACTTCGGGTACGGGTATTGGACTTGCAATTGTTAAATCGATCATTGATACGCATAAAGGTAATATTACAGTTGAATCAGATGAACAGTCTACTCGATTTATTATCAACCTACCAACCGCTATCCAACCGCTATTTAATATCAAAGTCACTGATTAATAAATTAGCCGCTGCATAAGCGGCTTTATGCCGTAATTCTTCGGGAACTTGTTCATTACAAACTACTTCATCAAGAACTCGCATTACTGTGCCTAACGCATCATCAATATAGCCAAGCTCATTACTGCCAATTTGGGCATATTTTTCACGAATTAGTTCACAATAGTTATTCATTTTGTTTATTCCTTTTAATTAAATTGTAAGCAGAAAAGTTACCTACAAAAAATCACTCAATTTTTGATAAACCTGATTAGCACTAATTGTTTTCATAATTTTATCTGGTGAGATAATGCTGTATTGATTTTTTCCATATCCTCCTATCAACATAGGGTCAGTTTTGCCAAATAGTGTAATATTGGGTCTATCTAATGCAGCGGTTAAATGGCTTAGTCCAGTATCAACTGATACGACTGCTTTAGCTCCCACAATGACAGTTGCGATGTCATTAAGTGAAAGTTTTGGTAATACTTCAACATGGTTAAATCCTTGAGCAAGGCGTATTGCTCGTTGCTGTTCATGTGAAGCTCCCCAAGGTAGCTTAACTTTTAAGCCTGTCGGTTCAATAAGTTTGATTAATTGTCGCCAAGCATCCTCAGTCCAATGTTTTTCATCTCGAGTTGTGGCATGCAAAAAAACAAGATATTTTTGATTATCGCTAGGTAATGAAGATAAAAAGTGGCGAGCAATGGCATAATCACCTATTGAATTAGGTAAATTGTATTGAAGGGTTTGTGCAAATAATAGCCTAATGCGTTCAATAGCATGCATTTGCTTGGGGATATTATGTTTTATATCATAAAACCAACTAGCAATAGGCTCTTTGATGCTTTTGCGATCTAAACCATGTTTAATACCTTGAGCTTTACGAGTAATAAAAAGTGCACTTTTAATAAGCCCTTGGGCATCAATAATTGCATCATATTGTTGTTGCTGTAAGTTATTAATAAAGTCGTGTCGCTCTTGACGAATAGCTTTAGAAAACCAATTTTTTCGCCAACGCCTTATTGCCACAGGGATGACTTTATCAACAGCAAAATGCCAACTTGGAATTTGGGTAAAGTTTTCTTCAACTACCCAATCAAAGGTAATGTTAGGCACGCAATTTGCTGCATCGGTTAATGCAGGTAAAGTATGTAGAACATCGCCCATTGATGAAGTTTTAACAACTAATACATGCATTATCTATTACTCTTTTCACAACGCATTATCAGTTTCATCAATATTTCAAATACATTCTCAGGTTTAATATCGATTAAGCTTTGATGATAGCCTTGCTCTGCATCACCTTGGCGGATGCGCTGATATCCGGTAATTAAACGAATAACTTCGGCTTTATTTGATAATGGCGGTGTAAAATCAGGGCTGCTTGGTCCATAAAGTGCGACAAGTGGTTTATCTAATGCAGCAGCAACATGCATCAATCCTGAGTCATTAGTAACAATTGCTTTACATGCTGCAATTAAACTTACCGCTTGTTCTAATTGCGTTTGACCTGCCAAGTTTATACATTGATCGCCATGAGTCATTTTGGCAATAATCTGCTCGCCAACATTATGATCGTTTTTTGAACCAAAAATAATAATTTTAGCATGTTGTTGAACTAGCATGTCGGCAAGGGCAGCGTAATGATAATCAGGCCAACGTTTTGCTGGACCAAATTCAGCTCCTGGGCAAAAGCCAATTAATGGTTCATCTTGTGTTATTGTAAAGGTTGAAAGTGCTTGAGCTATTTCGTCTTGGTTAACACTAAGTTTGGGCCATAATAAAGGTTGTGATAAATCAGATGCTGAATGTATTTGCTCTTTAGGATACGCTAGCGCAATATAGCGTTCAACCATTAATGGAAAAGCTTGTTTATCGAGTTTACGCATATCATTTAATAATCCATAGCGCATTTCACCTTTCCAACCTGTACGTTTAGAAA
The DNA here is from genome assembly GCF_900094935.1 of Gilliamella intestini. GTDB lineage: Bacteria > Pseudomonadota > Gammaproteobacteria > Enterobacterales > Orbaceae > Gilliamella > Gilliamella intestini. The sequence goes on along the minus strand of NZ_FMBA01000007.1, from coordinate 60,199 downwards.
TCTTGGCAAAAAATGGAATTAATGCTGATTTAAATGAGTTAGGTAACACAATTGCTTGATCATAATAGCTATCACGAAGTGATTTTCCTATTTCGTGGCGTTTTGATAATGCAAATTCACCATGACCTATAGGCATATCAATAGCTTGATTCACTTCAGGCATTTTATTTAATAATGCTTGGCACCAAGCTGGCGCCATAACATCAATTTCATTGTTAGGATCAAGTTGTTTTAATGTGCGATACAAGCTTTGCGACATCATCATATCGCCAACCCAAGATGGACCAATAATGAGTGTTTTCATTAAATTACCTTTCTTGCTTATTAAGCCATTGCATATATTTGGTTGTGCCTTCTGCGACTGTTTTAAATTCAATCTGGCAACCTGTTTTTCTAAAGTTAGATAGATCTGCCTGTGTAAAGCTTTGATAACGGCCTTTTAAATGATCAGGGAAAGGGATGTAATCAATTTCTTCTTTTTTGTGGTAAGTAAGAACGGCATCAGCCACAGCTTGGAATGATTCAGCACGGCCTGTTCCACAGTTATAAATGCCTGAAATATTGTTTTTCCAGAACCATAAATTGACATCAACCACATCACCAACATAAATAAAATCACGTTTAAAGTTATCGCTACCAGCAAATAACTTTGGCTTTTCGCCTTTATTAATTTGTTCATTTAAATGAAACGCAACACTGGCCATACTACCTTTATGATTTTCTCGAGGGCCATAAACATTAAAGTAACGGAATCCGCAAACTGGTGATTTTGCTTCGGGTAAAATTTCTCTGACATATTGATCAAATAAAAATTTAGAATACCCATAAACATTTAAAGGTTTTTCGTATTGTCGATCTTCGATAAAGTTATCACTGCGTCCGCCATAGGTAGCAGCTGATGATGCGTATAAAAATGGAATATTAAAATCTAAGCAATAATGCAGTAAATCTTTGGAATAATCATAATTATTTTCCATCATAAACTTACCATTCCACTCGGTGGTTGATGAGCAAGCACCTTGATGGAAGATAACGTCAATATTAAGGTCTTCGTTTGAAATGATAGCAGCAATAAATTCGTCTTTATCCATATAATCGGCAATATCTAAATCAGCTAAATTAGCAAATTTAGTGCCATCAGTTAAATCATCAACAACTAAAATGTCTTTACGACCTTGATCATTTAAGCCTTTAACAATATTGCTACCAATAAATCCAGCCCCACCGGTTACCACGATCATATAATTTTCCTTAACCAATAAATTTATCTGCTTATGATACCGATTTATGGCAAAATTTTCGAGTGATCATTTTAAAAAGCATGAATGAAAGTGGGATATTTACGAATTTATTTTATTTTCGCTGTTACTAAAATATATCTTGCTAAGTGAAGATAAGGTTCTGTTTGGCAGTATTTTTGTTCCAGTTCTAATAGTTGTTCAAAATGGGTTTCTGCTTTGGATTTATTAGTAAGATAATCGTGAAAAATACGAATCCCCGTTTTTTGTAAAATAGTAAAATTAGCTTGAATAAGCCATTGATATACATCGTTCGGATCTCTTGGATAATCGGGCGAAAGAGTCTTTTTTTTGCGTTTAGCTAACCCAGCTTGAGTGTAGCCAAAATTGCCTAATGTCACCGTTTTAAACAAAAGTGCATGATAATTATAAAACATTAACGATAAATAACCGTCAGGTTTAAGGTGATTTTTTAATGAATTTATCAATTCAATTGGATCAGCTACCCATTCCAATACCGCATGGCAAATAACTAAATCAAATTGTTGATTAATTAAACTATCAAGGTGCTGAATAGGGCAGCAAAAGCAATTGATAGTTAGGTTTTCTGCTAGCGCTTTTTGTTTGGTTAGTTCTAGCATTTGTTCCGAAATATCACAAAGCGTTACTTGATGGCCAAGTTTGGCTAATCTACAGGCGATTTGACCTTGTCCTCCACCTGCATCAAGTATGGTTATTGGTTTATTGGTGGGGTAGGTCGCTAAGATCTTTTCTAGTTCTTGCCACACTACCGCTTCACGAATTTTACCTTTAGTAGTGCCATAAATGTTTTGAGCAAATTTATTACTGATATCATCAAAATTACGATCTTGTTTATTCATAGTTATTTTTGATTATTTAACTGTTTTGCTTCTGCATTTATTTGTTCTATTTTATTTGTCATTTTATTATGGCATTGTTCCATTAAAGCTCTAGCATCTTCTTTGTTTAATGTGTTGGTTTCAATAGGCTCTAACATTTCAACAATAAAATGACCATTATTTAAACGGTTTAATTTGATATCATTGGTTTGAGATACACAAATTGGCACAATAGGCACTCCCGCTGCAATTGCTGCTTTAAATGCGCCAGTTTTAAAAGGTAATAATCCACGACCACGGCTACGAGTACCTTCAGGGAACATCCAAATAGAAATATTACGTTTTTGGATTTCATTAACCACTTGTCCAATTGTATCGTGAGCTTTTGATTTATTATTACGATCAATAAGAATATTACCAGTAAGATAGTAAAGCTGCCCAAAAAAAGGAATCCAAGCCAAACTTTTTTTACCAACAGTGACTGTTTTAGGTTGTACAACATCGCTAGCTACAACGATATCATAATTATTTTGGTGATTGGCAATATACACACAGCTACCTATTTTACTAATATTAGGGTGAATGCGAGTATCCACTTTTACGCCAAATATCGGTTTAAAGAAAAATCCAAATAAATGAGCGAATCTTGCAACATTTTTGGGATTTCTTGGATTAAACAAGCAAAAAATGGTGCCTAACACACAAATAGCAATACCAATTATCACAACACTAATTAGACGAAAAAGAAATACCATAATTTACCTCATAAGTTAACTTGGCGTATTATATACATAATCAACATTAATATACAGTTGTTAAATATTACTGTTTAAAAGGATATTCATGCATAAATCGACTATTTCTTGGAATGAAAATCAGGCGCCTGTTTCTGTTTATTTTGATGATGTGTATTTTAATACGCAAGGGGCAATTGCCGAAACCACTTATGTTTTTATTGATGGTAATGATTTACTTCAGCGTTTTACTCAACATCAAAAAGATACATTTGTCGTTGCTGAAACAGGTTTTGGTTCGGGATTGAGTTTTTTGATTTTATGGCAAACGTTTTTAAATTTTAGGCGTCAGCACCCAAATCATAAACTTAAGTATCTTACTTTTTTTAGTGTCGAAAAATATCCATTATCATTAGACGAATTAATCAAGATTCATGATAAGGTCATTTCTAAAAACTCGCCTTTATTTTTGTTAGCTAAGCGGCTTCAAACGCATTTAATTGATGCGACTTGTCAGTTTGACAACGTCAGTTTAGCGATATGTTATGATGATATTAGCAATTACTCAGATTTTTTAGCAAAGCAAAATGTATTGATTGATACTTGGTTTTTTGATGGATTTTCACCAGCAAAAAATCCTGATATGTGGTCAGAATGTTTATTTAAACATTGTTTTAAACTAACCGCTCATGGTGGGCGTTTTGCTACTTTTACAGCAGCTGGATTTGTTCGTCGTCATTTAATTAATGCTGGATTTACTGTTCAAAAACGAAAAGGGTTTGGTTTAAAACGTGAAATGTTAGTGGGGTATAAGTGAGTTTGCTTTTTATGTGTAGAAAAACGCCAAATAAATAATAAAATAAAAATTTTTGACAAATTTCAATATAATATTAACGTTATACAAGAGATTTTTTAGAAAAAATAATGCTTAACAACTACAATTATTAACAACTACAATTATTAAAAATAAACTTTAGAGGCAATAATAATGTTACAGCAAATAGGTAAAACAGCTAAACTTGCTTCATATCAACTAGCGCAATGTTCTACCACTATAAAAAACCACACTTTGATGGTTATTGCTGATTTATTAGAACAGCATAGCGCAAGTATACTCAGTGCAAATGAAAAAGATATCCAAGCGGCAAAAAAACAAGGTTTAAACGAAGCTATTTTAGATCGTCTACTTTTAACACCTGAACGGTTAACATCTATCGCCAATGATGTACGAAAAGTGGTTTCCTTAACAGATCCTATTGGTCAAGTGATTGATGGTTCAATTTTAGATAATGGATTAAAGCTACAACGTCATAGAGTGCCTTTAGGCGTTATTGGTGTGATTTATGAAGCACGGCCAAATGTAACAATTGATATTGCAGCTTTGTGCTTAAAAACAGGTAATGCAGCAATACTTCGTGGTGGAAAAGAAACAATCAATACTAATGCAGCCATAATTGCTGTTATCCAAAAAGCATTAAAACAAGTTGGTTTACCGCAAACAGCTGTTCAATGTATTAATGATCCTGATCGTAAATATGTTCATGAGCTACTTAAACTTGATAAATACGTTGATATGATTATTCCCCGTGGAGGTGCATCTTTACACAAATTATGCCGTGAACATTCAACAATCCCCGTCATTACAGGTGGCATTGGAGTCTGTCACATTTTTGTCGATGAAACAGCTGATTTTGATAAAGCCCTACCAATTATTGTTAATGCTAAAACTCAGCGCCCAAGCACATGTAATACGCTTGAAACGTTACTAGTTCACCGAAATATTGCAAAGCAGTTTTTACCAAAATTTAGCCAGATCATGGCAGATAATAATGTGATTTTACATGCTGATGCAAGCTGTTATGACATATTAAAAACCTGTACAGCAACCGTCTTTCCCGTTAAAGATGAGGAATTACAACAAGAATGGTTATCAAAAGATTTGAATGTACTTATTGTTGATTCGCTTGAACTGGCTATAGAACATATTCGCGAATATGGTACAGGTCATTCAGAATCAATTCTAACGCGTAGCTTAATTAACGCAGAACAATTTGTAAATCAAGTTGATGCAGCTGCTGTTTATGTCAATGCATCAACACGTTTTACTGATGGTGGACAATTTGGATTAGGTGCAGAAGTAGCAGTTAGTACACAAAAATTGCATGCTCGTGGGCCAATGGGACTTGAAGCACTGACGACTTATAAATGGATCGGTTATGGTGATGATTTGATTCGCCAATAGAAAATCAAAATTAGCATAAAAGTTAACATACTGTTCGGTCACCCGAACAGTTATTCTGTTTAACAAAACTAATCAAAATTACGCATCAATAATGCATAATTCAAATCGATTTCTTCAGGGATTGGAATATAAACAATATGTCCATCACCTAATCCAGCAGGTACAGGCTGTCCTTTTTTATTTTCCATACGTTCAATAATAAAGGTTTTATTACCTTTTGGTGTCATCATTTCAACACTATCACCGACCGAAAACTTATTTTTGACAATAACCTCAGCAAGGCCATTTAAACGTTTACCACTAAATTCACCGACAAACTGTTGCCGATCAGATACAGAATGGCTATGCATATAGTTTTGCATATCTTCATGTTTATGGCGACGTAAAAAACCTTCGGTATAGCCTCGATGAGCTAAAGAATCAAGTTCAACTAATAAGCGAGGATCAAAAGGCTTACCTTCACAGGCTGCATCAATAGCTTGGCGATACACTTGTGCCGTTCTTGCACAATAATAAAATGATTTAGTGCGCCCTTCAATTTTAAGAGAATGCACACCAATTTTAGTTAAATCATCCACCAACTCGACCGCTCTTAAATCTTTTGAATTCATAATATAAGTACCATGTTCATCTTCAAAAGCCTGCATATATTCGCCAGGTCTACCTGATTCTTCAAGCATAAAGACCTTATTGGTAGTTTTACCAATTCCTAACGTAGGTTCAATTTCCTGCACAGGAATGGGTTCGCATTTATGGACTATTTGTCCTACTTCATCTTCTTTACCTTCTGCAACTTTATACTCCCAACGGCAAGCATTAGTACAAGTGCCTTGGTTTGAATCACGTTTATTAATATAACCCGAAAGCAAGCAGCGCCCAGAATATGCCATACAAAGTGCACCATGGATAAACACTTCAAGCTCCATTTCAGGAACTTTTTCACGAATTTCAGCAATTTCATCAAGCGATAATTCACGGGATAACACAACACGAGTTAATCCCATTTGATGCCAAAACTTTACCGTTGCCCAGTTAACAGCATTAGATTGGACTGATAAATGAATTTCCATTTCAGGAAAATGTTCACGAACCAACATAATTAAGCCAGGATCAGACATGATAAAAGCGTCAGGCTTCATATTTACAATAGGTTCTAAATCACGAATAAAAGTTTTGAGTTTAGAATTATGAGGAGCAATATTAACTACCACATAAAACTTTTTACCTTGAGCATGGGCTTCGTTAATACCAATTGCTAAATTTTCATGATTAAATTCATTATTACGAACTCGTAAACTATATCGTGGTTGGCCAGCATAAACCGCATCCGCTCCATATGCAAAAGCATAACGCATATTTTTTAAAGAACCGGCAGGTGAAAGTAACTCTGGTTTTGCATATAAATTTGTCATTAAAAATGCCTCTGATTTCAGGTCAGTATTACTTATAAGTAATAGGTTAAGCAAAATAGGATGGGCATTTTACGCTTTAGCTTATCAGTTGGCAAATTAATTAAATAGTCCAGTCAATTAATATAAATTGTGACAATAAAACTGTAGGACAACGCCAAATTGTTTATACTTCATGATTAAAATAGCCCTCTAAAAACGCATAAAATGTTTTCTCAAAACCGCTTGAGTTTTTGTTTTCTTTCTTTTGGATTGCCAAATAATTGCTGATTATGCCATATCTGAATTCAAATTTTGCATCACGTTTTTGGCGTTTCCATTGGTTTGTGGGCAAGTTATTTTTGTCGATTTTTGGTTGAAATGATGGTTATCACACAGTTTATCTAAATAAATCAAGATAGTATAGTTTTTGTCAAAAAGTTTCAGGAGTGTACTACGTTTATGTATAAAAACATTAAAAATCAAATAAATATCATCAAGAGAATCTTCTCTAGTTTGTTGCATCGTTTCATTTTTAAGTAAAGGTAAACCGTAGGTATCAGTCTGTCGTATTTTGCTCGGATAGGTTTTGTTATCACTTTTAGCTTGCCGGTCTTAATTTATTTTCAATGGGCTTTTCGATTTTAAACAAACATTTAAAACCCTAACTGATGGTTTTATAATGCTCATTCTGACTGGTTAAAAAGGTTTCATCGGTTTTTTTATCACGCTATAAATGGTCTAGCGGTTGACCATAAAGTGTTTAGCCAAATTGGTGACAGTTGTTTTTCTTTTTGATATCAGCATCTTATCGCTGTCGGTGATAAGGCGTTAGTTTTGCTCTTTTATGTATATTAATTACAGTAGTTTCTCAAATTACTGTAAACAACGTGAATTATTCTTACATTCTTAGCTTTATTTATGTAAATCTTTTTTAAGCCTATATTGTATAATCCCATATTTTATTGCGTAATTTAATATTTGGCTTTATATTATATCCCAATAATATCATTTTAGTTTTATTCTAATCATTTATAAGCACAATTTATGCATAAAAAACGTCTTTCTTTGATTATAGCAATCATTGCTGTTATTGCTATGGTTATTATTATCTATTTTGCTAATCAACCTAGTACCATTATATTACAGGGTGAAGTTGAATCTAACCGTGTTGATGTTGCCGCTAGAGTACAAGGTCGAGTGATTCAATTTAACTATGATGTTGGGGATGATGTTAAAAAAGGTGATACGCTTCTTACTCTTTCAAGTCCTGCATTGTTAGCTCAGCTTGCAAGCGCTGAAGCACAATTAAATGTGGCAATAGCAAGTCGTGATACGACGTATAGTACTAGGCCAGAAACAATTGATCTACAAAAAGCTCAATTAGATAAAGCAAAATTGGATTTAGCTTTAGCTCAAGCTAGCTATGACCGAATTAATCGTTTAGCCAAAAATGGAACGGTTTCAAAGCAAAATTATGATGAATCCTTTAATCAATATCAAGCCGCTATTAAAGCTTATGAAGCAGCTAAAGCTAATCTGACATTGGCTGAAAATGGCAGTAGCATAGAACAGAAAAAATTAGCTGATGCTCAAGTAGAACAATCAAAGGCTGCTTTAGCGCAAGTAAAAGCTGATGTTAATGAATTAACTTTAGTTTCTCCAATTAACGGTCAAATTACGACTCGAGTTGCTGAAACAGGGCAATTATACAGCCCAGGTACTCCGCTTTATTCTATTATTGATTTAAATGATATTTGGTTTACTTTTAATATACGCGAAGATTTGCTGGGAAACCTTAAAGTTGGTGATACGTTTCAAGTAAGAGTACCGGCATTAAACAATCAGATTATAGATGTTAAAGTCACTGTATTAAATGCTTTAGGTCAATATGCGAATTGGCAGGCGACTAAAGCAACGGGTGATTTTGACTTAAAGACTTTTGAAATGCGCGCTAAACCAATTAATAAAGTGTCAGGTCTCCGCCCAGGAATGAGCGTTACTACAAAGTGGCAATCTCGCTAGCTTGAATAATATTGAGATTTTACACAAAAGGGAACGATATTAATGTATCACCGGCTATTTCAAGTAATTGGATGGGAACTTCGTAAATTAATTAAACAACGTATTTGGTGTTTATTGGTTTTCATCTATCCTTTATTATTTATTTTTTTATTTGTTTATATGTACCATGCCGGTGTTATTACTCAGGTACCTATTGCTGTTGTTGATCAAGACACAACCAAGTCATCTCGCTTATTGATTCAACAAGTTGCTGCTTCACCTCAGCTACAGGTAGCTGAACGTTATCAAGATCTTACCTCTGCTAAACATGCGTTGATTAAAGGTGATGTTTATGCTGTGCTTTTCATTCAACATGAGTTTGAAAAAGATCTTATAGCTGGTCATCAGCCAGAAGTTGTCGCTTTTTATAATAATCAGTATATGTCAGCTGGAACGATTATTTTTCGGGCGATGAGTTCCGCATTGAAAACAGCAAATAGTCAAATAGTATTGCAAGGATTATTAGAAAAAGGAATTGCTTCACCAGTTGCACAAAGCCAAATGCAAACTATTCCGACAAGTTTACATCCCTTATATAATCCAACTTTAAATTATCTATATACGTTAATTAGTGGTTTAATTCCCACTATATTACAAATCATTATTATGATGGCCATGGTTACTAGTATTACTCGTGATCGTTTTACTCAAATGGGGTATCAGCAAATATTAAAATTAGCTAATCATAATATTTTTATCTTTTTATTAGGACGCATTATTCCTTATTTTATCTATTTTTTATTTTGCTTGATTCTATTTGATACCGTTTTAATTGCTAATTTTAATTTGCCTTTAAATGGACATTTAATATTGCTTATACTTGGTGATATAAGCTTTATCTTGACTTCATGTTTGTATGGTATTTTCTTTGGTTTAACGGGATCAACACTAGCACAAGCTTATGGCACTGCAAGCTTAGTAGCATCACCTGCGTTTGGATTTACTGGGCTTATTTTCCCTCGGATTGCAATGAATACCTTTGCTTATATTTGGAGTGCTTTATTACCTGTAACATGGTATATACAAATTCGTCTTGATCAAACATTAAGATCGCCAAATATAGTAACTTCATTACAACCGTTTGTTTATTTAGTGATCCAATTGGGTGTTATGGCTATTCTTGTTTATCTTTTTTTACGAAAGATCCGTAGGCGGTTGATATGATTAAATCTTTACTATTAATTTCCTATGATGAATTAAAACGAATTTTCCAAACCAAAGCGATAGTTAGTGTTATGTTTGTGGGAATATTTATCTATTTCATCTTTTACCCACAACCCTATTTACATGAAGCAATCCGAGATGTTCCTATTGCTGTTATTGACCAAGATAATACCAATTACAGTCGAGATCTAGTAAGACAACTTGATGCTAATAAATCCATCAATATAGATTTACATATAGCAGACTTAGAAACAGCTAAAAAACTTATCGAAGAACGTAAAATATATGGAGTTGTACTCATACCTTACCGTTTTCAAAAAAATATATTAGAAGGAAAAACTAGCCCAGTGTCATATTATGGCGATGCAAGCTATATTTTAATTTATAGTAATGTTGCTACCGCCATTAATACCGTTGCCAGTAATTTTGGCGCTAAAATTTCAATTTCACGCAAAATAGCGCAAGGTGTCGATCCTGCAGTAGCAAATAATAATGTTTCCCCTTTTAATAGCCAGTTAATTAGTTTATTTAATCCTCAATCAGGATATGCAACCTATATTATCCCTGCCGCTTTTATTTTGATCTTAAATCAGACATTATTTATCGGTAGTATTTTATGCCGTCTATTTAGTAAAAATTCTGATTTTGAAATAGCCTTTGTTAATAAACAGAATCACACGGTCTCATCGGCATTATTACTGCTTTCTGGTAAATTATTGACTTATTTAGTGCTTTATTTAATCTATTTTATTATTTATACCGTATTTGCTAACTATTGGTATGACTTACCGCGCTTAAGTCATCTATTTGTTTCCTTATTATTTATTCTTCCTTTTATTTTATCCACTTCGTTATTAGGTAAAATTGTTTCACATTTTGTCCATACGGTAAGTGATGTATTTTGCTTAATTATACCGTCAAGTATGATTATCTTTTTTGTTACAGGATTATCTTGGCCAAAAGAATTGATGCCTCCTTTGTTCCATTTTATTGGCTATATATTTCCAGCTGTGCCAGCTATAGTTGGGTCAGTAAAAATAAATCAAATGGGAGCAAGTTTTTCCGAATTTAGTCAGCAATATTGGCATTTGTGGATATTAACCATTGTCTATTTTTGTATCGCATTTATTTTAGAAAAACGTTATGTTCAAAAGATAATATCGACCAATGCTAGGAGAGAAAATTAAATTAGCAATAGTTCATTTATTATAAATAATCAAATAAAAATTGATTGATACAACAACGTCAGCAATGGCACTAATTTGAAGTTGTATTAATATGTTTGAATTTCTTTTTTACCTTTATGATAAACCTCATTTGTTATATATAAAAATATGTCAGTTTCATAAAGTTAGATATAGAATTTTAGTTTTTTCCTTGAAGGTTAATGTGTATAGCTATATCATAATTGGCCGACTAAGATCTTAGTTAGCTAGACCCCAAAAAATAGAAAACAAAATAAATGAGTTCCCATGTTAATTAATGCTAAAAATATTCTCGAAAAATTAAATCCACATAATAAAGTAAATTACGATTCTGTTTTAAAAGAAGTGATTAATAATTGGCAATCAGAATCAGTTCGACCAAAGTTACTAATTCATAGTTGTTGTGCACCTTGTAGTACCTATGTTTTAGAGTATTTAGCACAATATGCAGATATTACGATTTATTTTGCTAATTCTAATATCCATCCCAGAGTTGAATATGAGCACCGTAGTGTGGTGCAACAGAAATTTATTGCTGACTTTAATCAAAAAACAGGTAATAACGTTCAATTCTTAGAAGCACCTTATCAGCCAGCAGAATTTATTAAACAAGTTGGTCATTTGCGTGATGCACCAGAAGGTGGTGAGCGTTGTCATATTTGTTACAAGATGCGATTAGATCTGGCAGCAATTAAAGCACAAGAATTGGGCTTTGACTATTTTGCAAGTGCGTTAACACTAAGCCCTAAAAAGAATAGTCAGAAAATAAATGAACTGGGGTTTGAAATTCAAGAAATCTTTTCGGTCAATTATCTCCCTTCTGATTTCAAAAAGAATAATGGTTATAAACGCTCTATCGAGCTTTGTAAAGAGTATGATGTTTATCGGCAATGTTATTGTGGTTGTATTTTTGCCGCCAAAGCACAAGGTGTTGATTTAAAAAATGTGATAAAAATCGCTAAACAAGGATTAGCTAAAGAAATTTAAACAAGGATTTCCTGTGTTATCAATTTATCAATTAAAGCCGAAGTTTCAAGCACGACTACGTCCTTATGTTGATCGTCTTTATAAAGCTAATATTACTGCTAATCAAGTAACTTTAGTTGCCTGTTTGGGTTCTATTATGATTGCTTTTATTGTTGGAATATTGGCATCATATCAATGGATTTTTTTTCTTATTCCAATATGGATGTTTATCCGTATGGCACTTAATGCGATCGATGGTATGTTAGCTAGAGAATATCAGCAAAAATCAAATTTAGGTGCTTATTTAAATGAAATTTGTGATGTCATTTCTGACAGCGTGCTATTACTTATTTTTACACAACTTCAAGAAGTAAATATCAATTTAGTTATTTGTGTGGTTTTACTATCCATTTTAACAGAATATAGTGGCATTTTAGGTGTTATGATTGGCGCGTCAAGGCGATATGATGGACCAATGGGTAAAAGCGATCGAGCCTTTGTTTTTGGGGTGATAAGTTTAGGTATTGCAACTTATTTATTACCTTTAATGTGGATTAATACGTTATTATGGATCATCAGTTTTTTACTTATTTATACTGTTATTAACCGAGTTCGAAAAGGCATGCAAGAAACACAAAAATAACGAGGGAAAGTTATGCGTCAACAGCAACAAAAAACATTTATTAGTCATGATGGTTGTCAGTTATTTTATCGCTATTGGCCTGTTGTTAATAGCAATGCTAATCAGCCTAGAGCAATAGTCATTTTTCATCGTGGGCATGAACATTCGGGACGTGTCGCACATCTTGCTGATGAATTAAATTTACCCAATTATCAAATCTTTGCTTGGGATGCTAGAGGTAATGGTCAATCAGAAGGTGAGCGAGGTGATGCACCCAATTTTGCAACGTTAATTAAAGATGCTAACTGTTTCATTGAACATATCATGCAGGAGTATAATCTTCGTCAAGAAGATATTGCCATTATCGCCCAAAGTGTTGGTGCTGTCATTGCCTCGGCATGGGTACATGATTATGTACCCAATATTCGAGCTTTGGTATTAGCTTCACCTGCTTTTAGTGTAAAATTATATGTCCCATTAGCCGTACCAGGTTTGAAATTGCTGTATAACTTAAAAGGCAATTTTTTTGTTAACAGTTATGTTAAACCTAAATTGTTGACACATGACGTTGAACATGCCAAATCATTTACCCAAGATCCATTAATTACTAGACCGATATCGGTTCGGTTACTTCTTGATTTATATGCTGTGTCTGATCGTATTGTTAAAGATGCCAATGCCATTAACATTCCAACGCAATTATTAGTTTCAGGTTCGGATTATGTAGTAAGACGTAAACCGCAAAAACAATTTTATGACAATTTAGGTACTGAGCAAAAAGAGTTTCATGTGTTGTCTGGCTTTTATCATGATACTTTTGGTGAAAAAGAACGAAAACTAGCAATCGATCGTGCAAGGCGATTTATTTTCGGAGCCTTTGCAAATCAACCTAAGATTCAGTCATTTACTAATGCCGATATGATTGGTTATACAAGACAAGAAGCAGATAATTTAGCCTTACCGCCATCGGGTTGGATTAAACCTTTATATTGGAAATTTATTAAAGCTAGTTTAGCATATGCAAGCCGACTTTCAGATGGGATAAAATTGGGCACGACAATGGGGTTTGATTCAGGGAGCTCATTGGATTATGTCTATCGTAATGAACCGTCTGGCACTTCAAAACTAGGGCGTTTTTTAGATTACATTTACTTACAATCTATCGGGTGGCGGGGTATCCGTCAACGAAAAATACACCTTGAAGAACTGTTGAAACTAGTTATCAATCAACTTCATGAGCAAAATAAGCCAGTCGATATTGTTGATATAGCAGCAGGGCATGGGCGTTATATTTTAGAAACGATTAATCAAATAGCCAATAAACCCAATTCGATCTTACTACGAGATTATAGCGATATTAATGTGTTTGCAGGTCAAACATTAATAGAAGAGAAGGGTTTATTAAATATAGCACGTTTTGAAAAAGGCGATGCTTTTAATCGTGAGCAACTAGCCCAATTATCACCTAAACCAACTTTAGCCGTTGTATCTGGTTTGTATGAGCTGTTTAGTGATAATCAGTTGCTACGTAACTCCCTATCTGGCCTTGCTGACTCAATACCTGAAGGAGGATATTTAATTTATACTAATCAACCTTGGCACCCACAACTTGAATTTATAGCAAGGGCATTAACATCACACCGAAATGGACAACCTTGGATTATGCGCAGACGTACCCAACTTGAAATGGACCAACTTGTCGCAGAGGCTGGATTTAAAAAGATTACCATGCGTATTGATCAGTGGGGGATATTTACCGTATCACTGGCTCAGCGAATTAAATAATAGAGAATATGTGAGTTGAAATATTGCTTTAATAAGCTAACTGCTTATAAGTTAGCATGGTTAGTTAGTTTAACCGTTTTCTTTTTTACTAGCTATAATTTTGCCAATGAACTTACAGCGATGCGAAGTGATGTAGGCAGTTTAGTTTTTGAATGGGAACACTCAATACCTTTATGGCCTTGGACTATCATATCATATTGGTCAATAGATCTTATGTATGGATTAGCTATTTTGTTGACTAGCTGTTACCCAACTCTTAAAAGACTTGGCTTTAGACTTTTATCAGCTCAGATTATTTGTATTTTTGTTTTTTTAATCTTTCCGCTTACATTTAGTTTTGAACGCCCACCATTAGATGGCTTTTCTGGAATATTATTTAATGTTTTAATGGGATTTGATAAGCCATTTAATCAAGCACCTTCATTACACATCACATTACTTATCATTTTATGGCAGTTTTATGTTAATTATTTACATAGCAAGCTTGCTCGTTATATTTTGCATGTTTGGTGTCTCTTAATAGGCGTGTCAGTATTAACAACTTGGCAACACCATTTTTTTGATATTCCAACTGGATTATGGGTTGGTTGTTTTTGTATTTGGTTATGGCCGGATAACAACTTATCGCCATTAAAAAATAGACAATTAGCCAAACACTATGTTTGGGCTGGTATCTATTTTATATTATTTTTGTTATCTCTGAGTTTAGCAATCTACTTTAATGGATGGTGGCTTTGGTTGCTGTGGCTTTCGGGTTCCTTATTATTGGTTTGTGGCAATTACTTATTTGTTGGTGCAATAGGATTTCAAAAGCAGACTAACGGACATTTTAATCTTGCCA
This sequence comes from Gilliamella intestini, assembly GCF_900094935.1. GTDB lineage: Bacteria > Pseudomonadota > Gammaproteobacteria > Enterobacterales > Orbaceae > Gilliamella > Gilliamella intestini. The sequence goes on along the minus strand of NZ_FMBA01000007.1, from coordinate 45,090 downwards.
CTACTATTTTATATTTACCTTATTTTATAATCATGTGGATTAATTCTCGATTATGGACATTAAGAAAAAACTCCATAGATTTGATTTGTGATAATGTTTATTTAGGACGAATACCCTCTAATAATACATTACGAAAAAATTCTTGTTTCTCGATTGTTGATCTGTGTGCCGAATTACCTATAGGACATATTTCTAGTAATTATAGCTCAATTCCAGTGTTAGATATGACACCACTAACTCTTGAACAATGTCAGCAAGTTTCTAAAATTATTGAGCAGTATCATAAACAAGGAAATGTACTAGTTTGTTGCGCATTAGGTTATTCACGTAGTGCAACTGCAGTAATTGCTTGGCTATTACTAACAAAAAGGGCTTCTAGTCTTGATGATGCCATGACTAAAGTTAAGTCAAGCCGTCATTCAGTAGTTATTACAACTAAGCAACGTTTAATTTTATCAGATCTATTTTTACAAATATACAAAGGAAACCTATGCTAAGCTATAACAAAACAAAATCACCTAAAATTACAAATCAAACTACACTGGTGACATTTTGTAGCTTATTGGCAATGAGTAAGCAATTTTATATTTTTTCATTAGCTATAACGGTAATAACATTATGTTTTGGATTGATAGCAAGTTGGTGGATAGGTTCATTACTATGCGTTATTGGTTGTATTATTGTTTTTTTGATGGGATTAATAAGCAAATATTATGCCCTGCGTATTGAATTTGATAAAAAGTTATTCGATTATTTAGCCATTAATGTTGATCAGCTACCAAATAAGTTAATAGAATTAGATGAAGCATTACAACAATTAAATTTAATTAACACCAATCAACTCCCTACAAGATCAATTATTGAACGCCAAAAAGGAACAATAAAATTATTAAAAAAACAAATTTTTTGGCTTATTTTACAAATGCTACTATTAGTTGGAATATTAATCAGTGGAATAATTTGTTTTGGTTAAATAGTATCGCTTTAGGATTGATTTAAATTTATTACACTGCAAATGTAATTAAGGGGGAAGACAATGTCTGATTATCAACGTGATACTTTATTATTGTTTATGGGGATAGGTATATTACTCATTATTGCATCAATAATAGGCTTACAACTAAAAAAACGCATAAAAAGCCCGAATAGTGTCATTGATAATTTAAATACTCGCATTAATTCATGGTGGGTAATGGTAGTAATTATTGGTATTGCATTTTTATTAGGTAAATTGGCAGTTATTTTTCTATTTTTCCTAGCATCCGCTATCGCCTTGCGAGAATTTCTTACTTTAACTTCGGCTAATGATTATGACAATTATGCTTTAATATTTTCTTATTTTATTGTTTTACCTTTACAATATATTTTAGTGGCTGTGTCATGGTATGGGCTATTTAGTATTTTTATTCCTGTTTATGGTTTTTTGTTATTAGCTATTTTAGCAGCAATCACAGGCTCAACCCATAATTTTCTAGAAAGAACGGCTGAAGTACAATGGGGATTAATGATTACTGTTTATAGTATCTCTTGCGTGCCAGCATTATCAGCATTAAACATTGAACATTATCAAGATCGTAATTTACTTTTGATTGCTTTTTTAGTCTTGGTTGTTGAACTTTCAGATGTTTTACAATATGTTTTTGGTAAATTATTCGGTAAACATCCTATTAGCCCAAATTTATCACCATCAAAAACCATTGAAGGTTTTATTGGTGGAGTGTTATCGGCAAGTTTGATTGGTGCTTGTTTATTTTGGATAACACCTTTTACTTTTATTCAATCGGGTTTGATTTCGCTGATGATTACTCTACTTGGATTTTTGGGCGGACTGGTCATGTCAGCAATAAAACGAGATAAAGGTATCAAAGATTGGGGTAAACTTATTGGAGGGCATGGTGGTATGCTTGATCGTTTAGACTCTATCTGTTTTTCTGCACCCGTTTTTTTTCATATTGTACGATATTATTGGACATAACTTGTCTAAAACGCCAGTAATTAAAAAAATTGTATAAAAATTATAACTAAAAAAGAGAAAAATGATTTAATTTGTGATATAAATACAGGCATTGTATTAATGTTAAGATATAAATAAGGACTTTATTATGTTAAAAGAACAAATGGTAGTAAAAAATTCAACTGGTCTTCATGCTCGCCCTGTTACAGCATTAGTTAAATTAGCAGGCCGTTATAAATCTTCAATCGAGCTTGTTTATAATGATAAAGCAATTAAATTAAAAAGTATGATGGGTTTACTTGGTGCTGGTGTTAAAGGTGGTTCAACTGTTGAAATCATCTGTGATGGTGAAGACGAACAAGCTGCAATGGACGAAATTCGTGAATTGTTTGCTACTGGTTTTGGTGAGTAATTACAACATTAGCTTAGCTAATAATTGTTTTTTTATTTGATTCCGTCGACTTAGGTCGACGGAGTTGTTTTTTAAAAGGCGTAACTAGATACTTTTAAGTAGACCTAATTTAAAAAGATTAAATTAATCTTTAATAATCGAATTGAGCTCTTTATGATCAATTGACGGTAATAATTGAGTAAATCCTCGAGTAAGATAAAGCAAATAAATAAACCCAATTGCTAACCAAACTAAACCAACAATCATCGCTGTCGCATCGAGGCTTGTCCATAACCACAATGAAAGTAAAACGCCAATTGCAGGTAATAGTCCATACTTAAATAACGTTGATGCTGTTTTTGCATTATTACCACCAAGGTAGCTTTTAATCACACATAAGTTGACAAAAGTAAAAGCCACTAATGCGCCAAAGCTGATCATTGAAACCACTAAACTAAGATCTAATACTAATGATAGCAATGAAAAACAGGCAACAAAAATAATCGATAAGTAGGGTGTTCTAAAGCGTGGGTGAATTTTATAAAAGATCTGTCTAGGTAATACTCCTTCACGTCCCATTGCATAGAAAATTCGTGATACACTGGTTTGCGCAGTCATTGCTGATGCAAAAACTCCCGTTAAGTAGGCTGCTTGGAAGAAATTATACATAAAATCACCGCCTAATTGGCTAATTTTACCAACTTGACGAACCACTTCTAAACTTGCAGTATCTTTATTATCAGCAAAATCAGTCCACATTGGGTAAGCTAAGTGCGCACAATAAGAAACCACTAAAAAGATACAACCCGCAATTAGCACAGTCAATATAATGGCTTTAGGTAATGATTTTTGTGCATCATTAGATTCTTCGGCTAGGGTTGCAATGGCATCAAACCCCAAAAAAGCAAGACACAATATTGCTGCACCTGACATTAAACCACTAAAATCGCTAGTATTAACTTGCAATGGTTTCATCATTGCTTCAGGAGTTAAATCAACATTAGTTAAACTCAAAAATATAAATAACCCGATAAAAACCATTTGTACAATGATTAAGGTAAAGTTTACTGAATTAATCAGTTTTATACCAAGGTAATTTAAAAAGCTAACACTAATAAGCGAACCCAATACAAAAACATAAGCAGGAATGCTTGGAAATGCTTCATTAAGATAAATACCTAAAACCAAATAATTTAATATTGGCAAAAATAGGTAATCAAGGATTTGCGCCCACCCCACCAAAAAACCAACTTTCCCACCAAAAGTACGTTGTACATAAGAATAAGCTGAACCAGCAATAGGTAGCTTATTTGCCATACGACAATAGCTTAATGCAGTGAAAAAAATCATGGAAAGGGTGATGATATAAGCTATAGGTAAGTGTCCATTACTGGCAACGGTGACTTCCCCATAAGTGGTAAAGATCCCTAAAGGAACCATATAAGCTAAACCAAATGCAATTAATGCAGGTGTGGTTAAAACTCGTTTCATTTTTATTGCGGACATGACTTACTTTGCTCCTCTGTCCCAAAAAACAATAAAAAACTACTAAGTATAGTTTTGCCTTTTTACCCGCTTAAAGCGGCAGGGAATTCTGACATATTATGATAATTATGCAAGTTAATTTTAACTATATTGACATTAAATTATGCAAATTATGTAGTTAATGATTTAATATGAATTAATTATAATCAGATCCTAGTAAAGTAAAATTTTTTCTACTAATTAAACATCAATTTATATTTGGTGTTTTAAAATAAATAATATTTTAGGAAAAAATTAGAGTTATAAAACAGTAAATACAGTTTTAAGGTAAAAGGAAAATCAAAAAATGAAAAAAATCATTTTGTTATTAATTATTTGTTTAGTTTTGACAACTTGTAATAAAGCACCATTAGAAAAAATATTAAATGATATTGAAGAAAATTCTATTAAAACTATCAAGTTAACTGATTATACTGATTTTAAATGGGATGAAGTATGGTTAATAAGTGGCAATATCAGCGGATATTATTTAAAGTTTATGCGTGATCAAGGTATTGATGTCAAAAAAGTTCAGTATTCTGATACCAATACTGATTTTGGAATATATCAGGAACATTCTGACACAATCGTGTATGTTTATAATAAAAAAGTTGTTTATTATGAGTTTCCTCCAGATAACAGAGATAGAGAGTTTTATTCTTTAGCTCCTGTTGTACCATATGCACTTCTTGATTTGAAATTACCATTGGGACAAATTATTATTCTTTCAAATAAAAATTCTGAATGTGAAGTAAACCACAAAGAATTAATCCCCCTTAAACCAATTAAAATATATGAGAATATGGATGCAGAATTAAGATGTAGGGATAATTTAAGAAATTACTGTAAATAACGTGAGAAATTCATACAATTAATTTTTATAATGCCGTTAAACCACATAAAGCGATTTTTGGAAAAACACCTTATTAGTTTTTAGAGGATTATTTTAACCATGAAGTGTAAACAACTCGGCATTTTCCTAAACATAATACGTTGAAATATTAAAAGTCTGCAAAAAAATTAATGAAATTAAATTCAAAAAAAGTGAATAAAAATTCATTTTATACTTGTGCTAGTTTTATAAATAGCCTATTATATATCCATTATTGCATAAAAAATAGATAAGGATAGATATGTTAAAAGCAATTATTGTTGGTGCAAGTGGTTATGCAGGGGCAAAATTAGCTTATTATTTACACAAACATCCGCATATACAACTTATTGCTTTAACTGTGTCAGAAAACAGCCAAGACGGTGGTAAACTTATTTCTGATTATGATTTACACTCTCAGTTAAAAGGTGTTGTTGATTTACCACTTATTGCCACTGCTGATTATTCTACTTATATCAATGATCTTGATATTGTTTTTTTAGCTACTGAACATGCTGTCAGCCACAATATAGCTCCTTATTTTTTAGAACATGGTTGTACAGTTTTTGATTTGTCGGGTGCGTTTAGAGTTAACTCAGCTTCTTTTTATACCGATTATTATGGTTTTACCCATCAGCATCAAAAATGGTTAGATAAAGCAGTTTATGGCTTAGCAGAGTGGAATAGTGAACAAATTAAACAGGCACAACTTATTGCTGTACCAGGATGTTACCCTACAGCATCACAATTACCACTAAAACCATTAATCGAGGAGGGGCTATTAGATAATTCACAATGGCCTGTTATTAATGCTGTAAGTGGGGTGAGTGGAGCAGGGCGAAAACCTTCGCATAATAATATATTTTGTGAAGTAAGTTTACATGCTTATGGACTTTTTACTCATCGACACCAACCCGAAATTGCAACACATTTAGGTCAAGAAGTGATCTTTACACCTCATTTAGGCAGTTTTAAACAAGGTATCCACGTCACAATTACTTGTCGAGTAAAAGAAGGTGTAACATCACAAGATATCCTCAAAGCTTTAAATAAATATTACCAAAATAAACCTTTGATTAGAGTTTATCAAAAAGATTGGCCAGGATTAAAATCTGTTATTGGTTTGCCTTATTGTGATATTGGATTTGTATTAAAAAATCGTCATTTAATATTAATTTCTGTTGAAGATAACTTATTAAAAGGCGCAGCAGCACAAGCTGTGCAGTGCATGAACATTCGATATAATTTTGATGAAACCACATCACTATTATAAAAATGAGTGAATTATTTTTACACTCTGTACAAAATATTTAATGAATTAAAAGTAGGTTAAATTAATAGGAAACTAAAATGAAACCATTAATTATAAAACTTGGGGGCGTATTGCTCGACAATAAAGATGCCTTAAGTAAATTATTTGACGTTATTAGTGAGTACAAAAAAAATTTTCAACGATCATTAATTATTGTTCATGGTGGTGGTACGGTAGTGGATTCATTAATGGATAGGCTTTCTTTACCTGTAGTTCGTCGCAATGGATTACGTGTAACTCCAGCAGATCAAATTGACGTGATTGTTGGCAGCCTTGCTGGTAGTGCCAATACTACTTTATTGTCAGAAGCAAAAAAACAGCAAATAGCAAGTGTAGGACTCTGTTTAGCTGATGGTAATAGTGTAGAAGTTAAACAAATTTCAGAAGATTTAGGTTATGTTGGTGAAGCCAAAGCAGGCGATCCTGCATTAATAAATCTACTTATTAATTCGGGTTACCTTCCCATTATTAGTTCGATTGGTATTACTCAAGCGGGACAAATGATGAATGTTAATGCCGATCACGCAGCGGTAGCACTAGCTAAGACCTTAAATGCAGATTTAATATTATTGTCTGATGTAGTTGGCGTACTTGACGAAAACAAACAACGCATTGAATCATTAACTCAATCGCAAGCGGATCAACTGATTGCTAAAGGTGTTATTACAGATGGTATGGTCGTTAAAGTGAATTCAGCTTTCGAAGCCGCCAAGGCCTTAGGGCGACCAATTGATATTGCTAGTTGGAAAGAATCCCACCAACTCATCGAATTATTTAACGGGCAATCAGGCACTACAGGCACAAGAATCATTGCTTAGATATTGAGCAGCTATTATATTAAGCTAGTTATCTATATCTAACAATTAATAAAAAAATGTCTTTAACTCATTTTTATCGTCAGTTAATTTAGAAAGGGTATAACATGAAAAAAAGTGGAACAAAAAAGGTTGTGTTGGCTTATTCGGGTGGCTTGGATACATCAGCCATTATTCCTTGGTTGAAAGAAAATTATGGTGGATGTGAAGTTTATGCCTTTGTTGCTAATGTAGGTCAAGATCCAAAAGAACTAAAAGATGTAGAAAAAAAGGCTAAAGCATCGGGTGCAGTTGCTTGTAAAGTTGTTGATTTAAGAGAAGAATTTGTTAAAGATTATGTATATCCGGTCTTAAAAACAGGGGCCTTATACGAAGGAACTTATTATCTTGGTACTTCAATGGCTCGTCCAATTATTGCAAAAGCGCAAGTTGAATATGCGTTAGAAGTCGGGGCTGATACACTCTGTCACGGAGCAACTGGTAAAGGTAATGACCAAGTGCGTTTTGAAACAACCTATACTGCACTTGCACCACAACTTAAAGTGATTGCTCCTTGGCGTGAATGGGATTTGCGTTCACGCGAAGCTTTAATTGATTATTTAAAAGTCCGTAAAATCCCAACAACTGCAACTGTTGAAAAAATTTACAGCCGTGACGAAAACGCATGGCATATCTCCACTGAAGGTGGTGTACTTGAAAGCACATGGAACCAAGCTAATACAGATTGCTGGGCTTGGACTGTTTCGCCTGAAGATGCTCCAAACCAACCAGAATTAGTGACCATTGGTATTGAAAAAGGTGAAGTGGTTTCAGTCAATGGGAAAAAACTATCACCATATAACTGTGTTGCAACATTAAATAAAATTGGTGCAAAACATGGTGTTGGTCGAGTTGATATTATTGAAAATCGCTTAGTCGGTATCAAATCGCGTGGTTGTTATGAAACACCTGGCGGCACAATAATGATGACAGCATTACGTGGTTTAGAACAATTAATATTAGACCGTGATAGCTTTAAATGGCGTGAACAACTAGGTATTGAAATGGCTTATGTTGTTTACGATGGGCGCTGGTTTGCACCATATCGTCGATCAATTCAAGCTGCGGCTGAAGTCTTGGCACAAGACATGACGGGTGAAGTAGTGGTTAAACTTTATAAAGGTAATGCAACTGCCGTGCAAAAGAAATCACCAAATAGCCTATATAACGAAGAATTTGCTACATTTGGTGAAGATGAAGTTTATGATCATAGCCATGCAGGAGGATTTATTCGTCTATTCTCATTATCATCACGTATACGTGCTTTAAATGAGGAACAGCAAAAACAAACAGCCAAAAAAGCAAAAAAGTAAACGCCAATTTGCAAATAAAATAGCGATAATAATATATACAGGCAATGCCCTGTATATATTATTTTTATTCTTGATTAAATTTAATTTTATTATAAAAATAAATATACAAAACGAGAATTGAAATTGTACAGCTAATCATTAAGATAACATTCATTTAAGATAATATTGAGGTAATTATGGCATTATGGGGTGGGCGTTTTAGCCAAGAAGCAGATCAACGATTTAAGCATTTTAATGATTCATTACGCTTTGACTATCGTCTTGCAGAGCAAGATATCATTGGTTCAATTGCTTGGTCAAAAGCATTGGTGACGGTTAACGTTATATCTTATGATGAACAAAAAAAAATAGAAAAAGCCTTAAATGAATTATTGTTATTGGTTAAACAAGATCCTAACCAAATTTTACAAAGTGATGCCGAAGACATACACAGTTGGGTTGAACAAAAACTGATTGAAAAAATTGGCGACTTAGGTAAAAAATTACACACAGGACGAAGCCGTAATGACCAATCAACAACCGACTTAAAATTATGGTGTAAAGACCAAATTCCTCATTTAATTAATGCGATAAATCACTTACGCCAATTACTAATTACAACCGCTGAACAGCACCAAAAAGCCATTATGCCTGGTTACACCCACTTGCAACGAGCACAACCAATTACATTTGCGCATTGGTGCTTGGCTTATTTTGAAATGCTAAGTCGTGATGTCAGCCGTTTAGAAGATACATTACAACGTTTAGATGTTAGTCCATTAGGCTCAGGCGCATTAGCAGGAACTGCCTATCCAATGGATCGTGAACAATTAGCCCATTGGTTAGGGTTTGCTCAAGCAACTAATAATAGTTTGGACTCGGTGTCTGATCGAGATCACATTCTTGAACTATTAAATAATGCCTCAATAGGTATGGTACACCTATCGCGTTTTGCTGAAGATCTTATTATTTTTAATAGTGGAGAGGCCAATTTTGTTGAACTATCAGATCGAGTGACTTCAGGATCTTCACTCATGCCACAAAAAAAGAATCCAGATGCATTAGAACTGATTCGTGGCAAAGTAGGGCGGGTTGCGGGTGCATTAACGGGTGCCTTAATGACCTTCAAAGGTTTACCGCTTGCTTATAATAAAGATTTACAAGAAGACAAAGAGCACCTATTTGACGCACTTGATACTTGGCAAGAATGCTTAGATATGGCCACACTAGTACTAGAGGATATTAAGATTAACTACACAAATTGCCAAGAAGCTGCCAAACAAGGTTATTCTAATGCAACTGAACTGGCTGATTATTTAGTTGCCAAAGGCATACCGTTTCGTGAAGCTCACCACATTGTTGGCGAAGCAGTTGTTGATGCTATTGCAAAGCAAAAAGCACTCGAAGAACTCTCGCTTGAAGAACTACAAAAATTTAGCCCAGTTATTGATAATGATGTTTATCCAATATTATCGTTAGAATCATGCCTAGCTAAACGTTGTGCCAAAGGTGGAGTTTCACCACTACAGGTAAAATCAGCGATTGAAGTTGCCAAGCAACAACTTTCATAAACATCTATATTAATCTAATAACAATTATACCGGCATTAGCCGGTATTTTATACTTAAACGCACATTTACCTGAAACTTTTTGACAAAAAATCTGATTGTATATCTGTTCATACAGTGTAAAAATAGAGTTCTTTTTGAATGGATTAAAGTTAATCATAATGAGTAAAAGTTATAATTTTAGTGCCGGTCCAGCAAAATTGCCTGCTGAAGTATTAAAACAAGTTCAAACTGAATTATTAAATTGGCATAATACTGGCGCATCAGTCATGGAATTAAGCCATAGAGGTAAAGATTTTGACGCCTGTGCTATTGAGGCCACCAACGACCTACGAGAAATCTTAAACATTCCTAACAATTACAAAATTCTCTATTGCCAAGGCGGTGCCAGAGCACAATTTGCTGCAGTTCCATTAAATATTTTAGGGAATAAAATCAGTGCCGACTATATTAATAGTGGTTATTGGAGCCAATGCGCAATCAAAGAAGCCAGCAAATATTGCCAAGTGAATGAACAAAATGTTGTTATCAAACAAAACGGACTAACGGCTGTTAAACCTATGTCAGAATGGCAATTAAATGATAATGCTGCCTATGTACACTATTGTCCAAACGAAACAATCGACGGTGTTCAAATCTTCGAAGAGCCTAATTTTAACAACAAAACTGTTGTTGCCGACTTATCTTCATGCATATTATCACAACCTATTGACATAAATCGATATGGCATAATTTATGCGGGCGCCCAAAAAAATATTGGTCCATCAGGTATCACTATAGTTATTGTGCGTGAAGACCTAATTGGCTATGCACAAAAAATCTTACCATCAGTACTAGATTACAAAATCTTAATGGACAACGATTCAATGTTTAACACTCCACCTACATTTGCATGGTATTTGTCGGGGCTAGTATTTAAATGGATAAAAAGCCTTGGTGGATTAAAAGCAATGCAGCAACGAAATCAAGCTAAAGCACAATTACTATATCAATTCATCGACCAATCTGATTTTTATCGAAATAATGTTGTAGCAGCTAATCGGTCAATTATGAATGTTACCTTCTTATCACCAAATGAAGAGTTGGATAAAAAATTTGTAAGCGAAGCAACTCAAGCTAACATTATCGGCATCAAAGGTCACCGAATTGCAGGTGGAATGCGTGCATCTATCTATAATGCCATGGATCAAGAAGGCGTTAATTATTTAATTGATTTTATGCAGCGATTTGAAAAACAAAATCACTAAATTAACTCAAAATATTACAAGTCATTAGTATCAGCAAAAAGGGGAGAAAAACCTCCCTTTTTCATTTAATCAGCATTATTTACAGCTATAAACCTCACCAACCATAACCGCATCTGTTGGTGCAATATCTGAAATGTACTGCATAGATGTATCTTGTGCATTATAAATCACATTGCCACCCATCGTAGCCGCCTTATTCATCAATTCTGTTGCAGCATCACGAATAAGTTCGCTATGTGTTTTAAGGCCAGAAAAGAAACTACTACGGCGTCCTTCTGCTTTACCCAATAATTGACAAGAAGCAGCAGGTTTAGTATCTATGAATTGAACATGACTACCGGCAGAAGTAAGTTGATGATTAGAGTTACTACATGCACTTAAAAGTAAAGTTGCTGATATCGCAACACCAATCACTAGTGATTTTTTGGTAAACATAAAATTCCCTCATCCAATATAACAACGAATAATAGCTTAAATTATTGTATCAGTTTAGTTAAACAAAGAATATCAGTAATTGAGTTCACACAAAATCTAACAAAGCACAGATTAATAAATAATCAAACCAATCTATTTTATTAATTAATTGTAGCAAATTGGATTTAACTCTATTATAATCACAAACCTACTAACTAAGTAGCACATCCAAATGGCCCCTTAGCTCAGTTGGTCAGAGCAGTCGACTCATAATCGATTGGTCACTGGTTCAAGTCCAGTAGGGGCCACCATTTAAAACCATGATTTATATAAGCTTTTTAAGCATTTCTTAGATTTTTCATCGTGCCATTTAATGAGCCTTGTGCCGTAAATGTGACATTGTTTGCAAACTCAAGCATGTGATCAGCGTTCAAGTGAGCGTATAGAGCGGTGTACCTGCTTGAACGTGCCAGCTTGCCCAAGTATGGCGTAAATCATGAAAATAAAAATTATCTATTCCTGATAATTGACAGTCTTGTTTAAAATCCCGTCTGTCGATATTATAAACTCGTTTTTTAGTTGAACGAGTGAATACATATTCACAATTATATCTAAATCTTAATTTGCGTATTAACTCCATTGCGTCATGATTTAGTAATAAAGCTCTTGCTTTTCCTGATTTTGCGTTTTCGTTAGTAACAGTTGCTACACGATTAACAAGATCAGCATTGTGCCACGTTAGGGTAAATATCTCACTCATCCGCACACCCGTTGATAGCGCAAAAAACATTTTTTATTCATTGTGATTTTAGGTTCTGGATGAGCATGCTTGCTTTTTCCTTTGTGATCTACCTTACTCTGACTTTAGGCTCCCATAACGAGGAATGTAAGGAACAGCATCAATCCAGTTCATTTTATGAGCTAAATTAAATTTGTGCTAGAGTGGGAGCTTTATAATATTGCTATTATCTTAAGTTTTGTTAAAAATTTTCAGGAAAACTATACGTTTAAGTATAAAAATTAAGAAAATTTGTTAAATTAAAAATTTGGAGCGGGAAACGAGGTTCGAACTCGCGACCCCGACCTTGGCAAGGTCGTGCTCTACCAACTGAGCTATTCCCGCATAGGTAAGAAGTGGTGCCCGGGGCGAGACTTGAACTCGCACGGCCAAAAAGGCCGAGGGATTTTAAATCCCTTGTGTCTACCGATTTCACCACCCGGGCTCAAAATTGATTACTAAATAGTAATTCATTTTGAATGCTGTGCATTTTACCGATCTTATGGTTTGAGTCAATAAAAATTTTAAATAAATCGTTCAATTGCTTAATGTTTGACTGATTGACAATTTAAATAGAAGTTATTGGTTGATTTTGAAGGGGGGTGAGTAATTTTGTTTATACGAAATTTTTGAACAAACCTACTTATATAAAAAGAAGTAAGATGGAAATATTAACCAAAAGTTATTCTCCTTCTAATAAATCGCTATGTGCTATCCATAAATATTGTAACATTGATAATAGCGTTAATACTGTTGCAATAAATAATGCTGCAAGACCTGCGTAAATGACCATATCACAAGGTCGCCAAAGAAGCCAAGTTAGCGCTGTCATTTGGACAATCGTTTTGATTTTGCCAATTGATGAAACAGCAACACTGTTACGTTTGCCGATTTCGGCCATCCATTCACGCAGCGCTGATATGATTATTTCGCGTGAAACAATAATAATTGCCGGGATTGAGATCCACCATGCTTGGTAATATTGTGTAATTAAAACTAATGCAATGGTTACCATAATTTTGTCAGCGACGGGATCTAAAAACGCACCAAATTTAGTGGTTTGTCCTAAACGACGAGCAAGATAACCATCTAATACATCAGTCACGGCAGCAATTAAAAAAATCAATGCAGAAAAAAAACCAGACCATCCATGAGGAAATAAATAAAATGCCAACACAAAAAAGGGGATTAAAACGACTCGAAATAGTGTTAAGGTTGTTGGGAAATTAATTTTCATGTGACATAAGCTCTTTTTTTGCTTTATTAATCAATGTATTACTAATTATTAAAAACAATATTTTCTTGGCGTTTATGTTGCCTGAAATATGTTATTTTTTCAATGTGTTATTGCTTTAAATTTAGATAAATTTTTTCTGCTAGTGGTTTGGATATACCTTGTACTTGGGCTATCTCGTCAATACTAGCATTTTTTAACTCTCTTAATCCACCAAAATGTTTCAGTAGTGCTTGACGTCTTTTCGCTCCAATGCCTTCAATATGTTCTAGGGCACTATCAGTAAGTTGTTTTGTCCCTTTTTTGCGTTGCCCAACAATAGCGTGATCATGCGATGCATTACGAATTTGTTGAATGAGTAATAGTGCAGGGGAGTGATCATCAAGATAATGTCCTGTACCATGAGCTTCAAAAAAGAGAGTTTCTAATCCTTCTTTACGATCAGCACCTTTAGCAACACCAATTAGTATGGGATGATTTTTGTTCCAATTTACCTCTAGTTGTTCAAATACCTTTAGTGCTTGGTTAAGTTGTCCTTTACCACCGTCGATAAAAATAATATCAGGAACTTTTTCGTCGGGTAGATCTTTTTTACTGTAACGGCGCGTTAAGACTTGTTCCATTGCCGCATAATCATCGCCAGGTGTAATGCCGGTAATATTATAACGACGAAATTCGGATTTCACTGGCCCTTTATCATCAAACACAACACAAGATGCAATAGTGTTTTTACCCATAAAGTGGCTGATATCAAAACATTCCATTCTATTAATTTTGTCAATTTTTAAAAAATCTTTTAATCCCTCATAACGTTGTTTAATTGTAGAATTTGCTAGTAGTTTATTTTTGACTTCTGTTTGAGCATTCACGGTTGCAATATTGAGTAATTTTAGGTTATCACCTTTAGGTTCATCAACTAATTTAACTTGATGTTCAGCAATAAGCGATAGAGTTTCTTCCAATGGTTGTTTATCAGACAATGAGAAGTTAAGTAGAATCTTTTTAGGGATATTTCTATTTTGATTACCTTGTAAATAAAACTGTCCTAAAAAGGTTTCGATAACTTCTTCTAGTTCTGTATTTGATGGTACTTTAGGAAAGTATGATCGATGACCAAAAGTTTGTCCGTTACGAATAAACAGTACATAGATACAAGCTAATCCTAATTCATAATGGAATCCAATAACATCAAGATTATCATTATTGTTGTATATTGCTTGTTTTTCATTAATGTGTTTTATTGCTTGAAGTTGATCACGCAAAACCGCTGCTTTTTCAAAGTTAAGCTCACTACTAGCTTTTTGCATATCTTCAGTTATTTTTTGTAGTATTTGATCTGATTGACCAGATAAAAATAATCTAACATAGTTAACTTGTTCAAGGTAATCTTCATCACTAACTAAACCTGGCACACAAGGGCCTAGGCAACGTTTAATTTGGTATTGTAGACAAGGGCGTGTTCGATTGCGATAGGTTGAATTTAAGCACTGCCTTATTGGAAACGTTTTTTGTAATAAAGCTAATATTTGCTTTACTGCATATCCACTAGGATAAGGCCCAAAAAACTCATCTTTTTTTCGATTGACTGCACCACGATAAAGAGACAATTGCGGATGTTGTTCTTTGCTTAACTTTATAAATGGGTAACTTTTGTCATCTTTTAACAGTACATTGTATCTGGGTTGATACTTTTTTATATAAGTCTGTTCAAGCAGTAAGGCTTCGGTTTCGGTATTGGTAATTGTAAATTCAATATGATGGATATGACTAACAAGCATATCCGTTTTTAGCGTTTTTTTACTATTATTAAAGTAACTTTTTAAGCGATTATTAAGATCTTTAGCCTTTCCCACATAAATAATCGTCTGTTTATCATTAAACATTTGATAAATTCCCGGCTTATGTGGGACTGTTTTTAAAAAGGATGCTGAATCAAATTGGCTCATATTAGTTTTCGAATTTGAGGGATTTTTTCTCTATAATCCTCATAATGGTGCTAAGTAAACCATTTATCAAGAGGTAAACTAAGCCTGCAACAATAAAAATAGAAAAATCATAATAATCACTATTTAATTGGTTGCTATATCCCATAATGTCCATTACGGGAATCATCGATGCTAATGCCGTGCCTTTTATAACAAAGACAACCTCATTAGAGTAAGTTGAAAGAGCCCTTTTTAATGCATAAGGTAAAATAACTTTTAATGTTTGTTTTTTATCCATACCGAGTGCTTCGCAAGCTTGCCATTGTCCTTGAGGTAACGATTTTAATGCACCGTAAAATATTTGTGTAGTATAAGCTGCACTATTAAGTGTTAAAGCTAAGTATGCGCAAAACCAAGGCGATGAGATAAGTTCATAAAGTGCGGGTACTTTGCTTAATGTACCACTAAATTGTGATGGTCCATAATAGATTAAAAATAGTTGTACAAGTAGTGGGGAACCTGTAAATAAAATAATATATGTACGAATTGCTTTAGTTAAAGCATACGAATTTAATGACAATAAACAAGATAAGATAATTGCTAGCAATCCTGCCGATAAAATCCCTAAAATTCCTAAGCTTAATGTATTAGGCAGACCTTGAAGTATGATTTTAAGATAATAAATAAAAGTATCAAACATAATAAGACCTTACTAATTTTTTGCTGATGTTGATTGTTCAAAATAGGTTGAACGATTTTCAATTTGTGATATAACTTTTTGACTTAAAATTGAGATGATTAAATAGATAATCATCGCAATGAAATACCATAAAAAAGGTTGGTTTGTTCGAGCTATAATTGCTTTTGTTTGCATCATCAAATCATTAATGGCAATAGCTGATACTAGTGCTGTATCTTTTAATAAAATTAGCCATTGATTACTTAATCCCGGCAATGCGTGGCGCCACATTTGTGGCATTATGATACGAAAAAACGTGCGTGATTTACTTAACCCAAGTACTTGAGCTGCTTGTTTTTGTCCGTTAGAAATTGCTTTAAATGCACCGCGTAACGTTTGAGAGGCATAAACAGCGTATAAAAGTGATAGTGCAGAAACACCGCATAAAAAAGGATTAATATTAAAATCTTGAATGTCTAGCTGTATTGTTAATGAAGTAAAGTAAAGGTTAATGGTAAAACCATCATTTAATAATATAAGTAATAACGGTAATCCGTTATAAATAGCGACAACAATTAATAGTTCAGGTAAAGCGCGAATCGTTAAATTAAAAAGTGACATTAACCATGCAACTGGTTTAATTGGAGACGATTCTAATAGCGTAAAAATAAAAGCAAAAAATATGCCTACCACTAATGATACTAAAGCTAATGATAATGTAATTGATGTTGCTTGTGTTAGTGGCAATATATATCCATCCATCAAAGATAGAATCCAATTTATTTTATCCGTTAGAAAGTCTGACATAAGAAAACCGTTGTTAAATTAACATTGTTTAATAAAAAATAAACTCGCCGCAAAGAAAGTATGCGGCGAGATCATAATGACGTCGATTTTTACTATTTAATAACTATTTGTTAAACCATTTTTTATAAATGGTGTCTAATTCGCCATTTGCTTTTAGTTTATCAAGAGCTTGATTAAATTGATTCAATAATTGATCATTACCTTTACGTACTGCTATACCTAAACCTTCACCAAAAAACTCGTGATCGGTGATTTTATCTGCTAGTGGTACAATATCAGTTTCTTTATCTAGCCATTCACCAGCAACAATTGAGCTTGATACGATCGCATCAATTCGCTTCGCTTTTAAATCTAAAAAAGCAAATTGATAACTATCGTAACTGACTTGTTTAACATCAGGGTATTTTTCAGTTAGGTATTTTGGATAAGTTGTCCCTTTTTGAATACCAACTCGTTTACCTTTTAATTGATCAAGGCTAGTTAATGTATCTTTTAAGGTAACAAATTGGATTGAACTATCATCATAATAAATTTTAGTGAAATCAACTTGTTTTTGACGCTCAGGAGTTACATCAATTCCTGCTATTGCTGCATCGATTCGACGTGTTTTTAAGCTTGGAATTAAGCCGTCAAAAGATTGATTAACAATTTTGCAAGAGGCTTTGATTTCGTCACAAATTTTATTAATCACATCAATATCAAATCCAACAATTTCATTTTTTTCATTAGTAAATTCAAAAGGCGCATAAGTTGCTTCTGTGCCTATGGTTAAGGTCTCTGTAGCTTGAGCAAAAAAGGCTGTGCCTGCAAGAAAAATAGCGAGTAATGTTTTTTTCATATATCCACCCAATTTTATTTTAATTAATGTGACAAATAAGCTTTAAATTTTTCAGTTTTAGGATGAGCAAAACATTCAAGTTGCCCTTGCTCTATAATTTTACCTTGTTCCATGTAAATTACTTGTGAAGCAACTTTACGAGCAAAATCAACTTCATGCGTAACTATAATTTGTGTAATACCTGTCTGCGACAACTCATTAATAATTTCAGCAACTTGTGAAGTAATAGCCGGATCTAATGCCGCTGTTGGTTCATCAAATAATAAGATTTGCGGCTCCATCATTAATGCCCTAGCTATTGCAACACGTTGCTGTTGTCCTCCTGAAAGATGAAGAGGGTAACGATGAGCCATATCATTAATTTGTAGCCTTTCTAATATAGCCATTGCTTTATCACTTGCTTCTTTCTTTGATAATTTTAATACTTGGCAAGGTGCTTCGATCAAGTTCTCTAGTACGGTTAAGTGTGGCCACAAATTATAATTTTGAAAAACCATACCAACATGTTTTCTTAATAATCTAACTGTTGATTCATTGATTTTTTTCGAAAAATCAAAATGTTCTTTAGCGATAGTCATGTTGCCTGATGTTGGAATTTCAAGTAAATTAAATACTTTTAATAAAGAACTTTTACCTGCTCCACTTTGACCTAGTAATACAATAGTTTCACCCAATGGATAGCAAAGTGAAACATCATTTAATGCCTGATGTTTACCATAAAAGCAGTTAATATGGTTTAATTCAATATTCATTGTTAATTAGATATTTTATATGATGCTAAAATTGATTAAATATTACTTTTTTTTGCATAAAAATGCAATCTAATTTATTAGATTATCGTTTTTTTATTTTGTTTTTATACTAAAACACATAGTTTCCTGAAACTTTTTGACATAATTTTTCTTATTAAGAATATCTATTGAGTATTAGATAGGATTGGAATAACAGGACCAAGGTATTTAGGTTCTTTTTTTAGAACATAAAGATCAATAAAAGCACTAACTCGTGCAAACATTTCGCGAATTCTAACTAACTTCATGCTTTTAGGGGAAGGTACAGCAAAACATTGTGCTTGTATACCTTGAGCAAGCGCAATGAAAATTGCTCTTTCACAATGAAACTCTTGAGTGATGATGGTGAAATCATTCGCATCAAATACCTTATTAGCTCGAACAACTGAATCAAGGGTTCTAAAACCTGCATAATCTAAAAAAATTGAATCACTAGGGATACCAGCCTTTACTAAATCTTTTTTCATAGTAATTGGTTCGTTATAGCTCAAAAGAGCGTTATCTCCACTAAGTAAAAGATAATTAACTTTACTTTGCAAATAAAGCTCGATAGCACCATCAATACGATTTTGGTAAAACCCATTAATAACACCATTGCGAACATATTTAGATGTACCAAGTACAACACCAATCTCACGATAGGGAAGTTTATTTTCATCGTGGTAGATATAAGGTGCTGTTTTATAGCTGATCCAATAATCTAAACTAACAATTACTGCCATCAAAAAAAAACAGAAGCTAGCAATATAAGCAATAATTTTTTTAAATTTCATGCTAAAACCAGTTAAAAATAAAAACCATTATTGGAAATAAAAACGGAGCTGTCAATGAAGTTATGATACCACATAAAACTAATGATAATGAACTATATGCTCCTTCATTATAGTCCATCTCAATGCAACGAGCAGTACCGACTGCATGCGAAACTGCGCCAATGGATAATCCTCTTGCTGGAGCTGATTTTATTTTTACCAAATTTAATATCTGGTGCCCAAATATACCGCCTAGTGTTCCAACAAGTATTACACATAATGCAGCTATTGATGGTATGCCATCTTGGCTACTTGCAATTGTTACTGCAATAGCTGTAGTGACTGATTTTGGTAATATTGATGCGGCAATTTCGTTATTTCCACCTAGCCAAAATACAATGCAAACTCCCGTTATCATTGATGCAAGTGAAGCGGTGAACGTAATAATCATTATTGATTTCCAGCGAGCCTTAATTTGTGGAATAAGTTCATATAAAGGGTAGGCAAGGGCTACAACAGAATAAGGTAATAAGTCATTAATAATTTGCACATTACTAGCATATTGAGTGTAATTTGTTTTGGTTATTAGTAATATTGGGATTAAAACAATAACAGTAACTACTAGCGGATTAAATAATGGATTTTTTATTTTAAACGATATTTTTCGAACAATGAGAAAAACACAAAGCGTTAATGGTAGCATCCATATCATGGTTGATTATCCTCATTTTTTGGTGATACAACTGGATCTTGATTTACTGTTTTATAGAAATGTTCTGTTAAAAAAGCAGTAAAAAGTAGCACAATTAGAGTACCGCCAACACTGGCAAATACAATCGGAACCCAATTTTGCAATAAGAGTGAATAATTATCCATAATCCCCATTGCAGCAGGAATGAACAGTAATGTCATGTAACGCATGAATAGATTACAGCTATTTTTGATCCAGCAAGTGGGAATTAACTGAAATGCAAGTAAGAAAAACAGGATCAATAAACCAATAATACTGTCAGGAATCATTATAGGTAATATTTTAGAAATAATATTACCTACCCATAAACAAAGAGTTAATATGACCAATCCACGACCATAACTAAAAAGTGTATAGTATAAAGAATATAGCCTATGTTTGATGGTGGCGTGTTTAGCTAGAAAATGTTTCATAACGTAAATGCTATTAATCTTAATTCTAAATTATGACGGATGTTAGAGTGACATAAAGTTATTTGCCTATATCATACGCCCGTCAAAATTAATTACCAACTAAATAATGGCAGTAATGATAAAGTTGTTTAATTATTGCTAGTTTTTTAGGGTGCTCAATATAGTTTTCAGCAAGTTGTTCTAATGTTAATAAATAATCTTGTACTTTTAACATATTAAGTTTGTCACGGCAATGATCTAGCCAGATTATTTGTTCTTGTTCTGTTAGTGTTTGTGGGTAATTTCGTGCTTTGTATCTGAAAAATAGAGGAGCTAAGCGAGAGTCATCAAATGTTAATGATAAAGTATCTAATAAATTAGCAGGTGTTGTGCGAATTATTTCGCAACGTAAACTATCTTGTTTATTTAAAAATCCATTATATATTTGGGCATCGACATCAGGATGAGTAGAATAATTTTCATTTATTGCAAATAATTCTGCCATTTTATTTTGTAGTATTTTTTGATGTTGGAATAATTTTTTTTGCTTGATTAAACAAAGATCTACATCAATATTAAATCTTTTGCTATTTTCTGATAATAATGTTTTTATTGGAGCAACAATGGGGCATTTATTAATATGAATTAATTTTAAAGGAATTCGTGATTCATTAAACTCAAGATCTTCTGTTTTGGTATAGAGCTTTTCTTTAATTTTTTCTACAGGTAGATCAATAATTGAATCAATATCACCCATTAGGTCACAAACAATCACTGCGTTATTTTGTAATGGATGCCAAGCAATGGGGCAAACTAATGACATATTGCCACGATAGTTACCGAGCATACCTGATATGTGAATAATAGGTGTCATGTTGACGGTATTAATAAGTTCAGCAACTTTATTTTTATTGCGTAATGTAAAAAAATAGTTAAAAAGCTTAGGTTGTTTTTCTTTTATTAATTTGGCTATTGCTATAGTTGCATAAACATCTGACATTGCATCATGTGCATGTTCGTGCTTAATTTTGTTCGCTTTTGTTAGATGTTCTAAACGAAAACTTGGTAAGCCTTCATCATTTATTGGCCAATTAATTCCTTCCGGTCTTAGCGCATAACAAGCTCGAACTACATCAAGTAGATCCCATCTTGAATTACCATTTTGCCAACTGTAAGCGTAAGGATCGTAAAAATTACGATATAAAATATTTCGTGTCACTTCATCATCAAAGCGAATATTGTTATAACCTAAAATACATGTATTGGGCACACTAAATGCTTGATGGATTAAACGAGTAAATTCCGCTTCACAAAGGCCTTTTTGGTTTGCCTCTTGGGGGGTAATTCCTGTAATTAATACTGCTTCAGGATTTGGTAAGTAATCTTGAGTTTGTGAGCAATATATAACCAATGGTTCTTCAATAATATTAAAATTTTCATCAGTCCGAACTCCGGCAAATTGAGCAGGCCTATCTAAAGCTGGGTTGATGCCAAAAGTTTCATAATCGTGGAAGTAAAAACTTGGCTGTTCTTGATTATTTTTCATTGTGCTTCTTTGTTCGTAATTGTTCTTTTATTTATTTAAATTCAATGATATATAATAATTTTTTGTTCATTTTTGTTTTTAGCTATTTAAGCGTTTTTTTAGTTGTTCACTTGCAAATGTGTACAGATTGAGTACATAACTATATTTTCTTATGTGTACAGAATGTAGAAAATAAAATGGCATTAAGTGATACAAAATTAAAATCAATATTAAATAAACCCTACACTGGGTTGCCTGAGTTAACTGATGGTGATAGTTTGGGCGTAAGAATATCACAAAAAGTAACAATTGCATTTCAAATTTGTTTCAGATTGAATAAAAAAACTCGGTGAATGACAAGAGCAAGAGAGTGTTATCATCATTACCACTTAAAGATGCTAGGATTTTAGTCTGTGAGCTGAGAGACCTATATAACAAAGGATAGATCCAAAAAAGCACAACCAAGCAAAAAATACAGGTATGATTTTAAATGCTTGCCTTGGTTATTGGATGGAAAAGATATGTATCAACGATTAGAGATAAAACTGCCACACTATATCAAGCCGTTGTATGCAAAAATCTTTATAATCAATTTCCTGATATACTTGTTAATAAAATATCTGTGCGTGACATGGTCGCTTTTTTTGAAAAGCAAGAACAAATCAATCTTAAAAGAGCCAGAACAATACTAGTACAGGCTAGATCCGCAATAAATTGGTGTATTAGTCGTCAAGTTATAGACTCATGTGAGTTAATGTGTAGGAATTTCTCGCGTTGTTTACAGTAATTTGAGAAATTACTGTAATGAATATACATAAAAAAGCAAAACTAACGCCTTATCGCAGACAAGAGATATGGCACTTATATCATAAAAAAAAATAACGGTCCCTGATTTTGCTAAATGCTTTATGGTCAGTTGCTAGGAAATTTATAATGAGCTAAAAAAAGCCCGATTGAAGCTTTTTGTGCCTTTAACCAGTAAAAATGAACGTTATAAAACCATCAGTTATGGAGTTAAAAGTCTGGTTAAAGTCGAAAAATCCATTGAGGATAAATTAATACGGCAAGCTAAACGCTATAACAAAATCTATCTGGGTCAAATGTTGCATGTCGATACCAAAATATTTGCGAATTATGCCACATCAAAATTCAAAGTTCGTATCACTCTTTTCAGCTTTCCCATTCGTTTGTGGGTAGGTAGGTTTGGTAAATGTTTGATTGATACGATGGTTATCACGTAGTTTATCTAAACAAAGACAGCCTTATTTTTGTCAAAAAGTTTCAGGAAAGCACCGTGTTTAAGTAAAAAACAAAACAACTGTTTTATGCCGACAAATAAATATTCTCTAGTTTGCTGTTTTGTTTCATTTTTAAGTAAAGGTAAATGTTTACAATTCAAAAGATAGAAAACAAAAGCTTAAACGTTTATTAATTTTTATAATACCGTTAAACCGCATAAAGCGATTTTTGGAAAAATGCCTTATGAGTTTTTAGGGGATTATTTTAACCATGAAGTGTAAACAACCCGGCGTTTTTCTACAATTTATTAACATCTATCAACAAAGTAACGCATAATTCGATTATCGACGGTTAGTTCAGGATGAAATGAGCAAGTCAAAATGTTATCTTGCTGCGCCATTACACAATGATTATCAATAAAAGCTAGCTGATTGACTTGTTCACCAGCTTTAGCAATATAAGGAGCACGAATAAATACTGCTGGAATTTGCTCACCAATAGTTGGTATATCTAATATTGTCTCAAAGCTGTTAATTTGCCGACCAAAACCATTGCGTTCAACGCAAATATCCATCAAATCTAATAATTCGACCTCGTTATGAGTTGTCGTTTTGCCACAAAGCACTAGTCCAGCACAAGTACCTAAGATTCCTTTTCCTTGTTTGGCAAATTGTTGAATGGGCGTTAAAAGCCCATTTTGTTTAATTAATCGACTAATTGTGGTCGACTCTCCGCCAGGAATGATTAAACCATCTAAATTAGCTAATTGTTCAGGTTTCTGAACTAGTGTTGCTTGTACGTTATCAATACTATTTAGCATCAAAATATGCTCACTAACAGCTCCTTGTAAGTTGAGCACACCAATGTATTTAACATTGCTTAGTTTGGATGATTTTGCCATTACCAACCTCGATCTTGCATTCTTTCTGATTGAGCAAGTGTGCTGATTTCAATGCCTTTCATTGCTTCGCCTAATCCTTTTGATAATTCGGATAATCGTGGATAATCATCAAAATAAGTAGTAGCTTGCACAATGGCTTTGGCAAACTTTTCTGGATTTTGAGATTTAAAAATGCCCGATCCAACAAAAACACCATCGGCACCCAGTTGCATCATAAGTGCCGCATCGGCAGGGGTCGCAACGCCACCAGCGGCAAAATTCACAACAGGCAACTTACCTAGTTGTTTTACTTGTAATACAAGCTCATAAGGTGCGCCAATTTCTTTAGCAAAAGTCATTAGCTCATCTTTTGATTTTCCTGTTACCAAACGGATTTGCTCATTTACTTTACGCATATGGCGAACAGCTTCAACAATATTCCCTGTTCCTGGTTCGCCTTTGGTACGTAACATTGATGCTCCTTCACCAATTCGACGTAGTGCTTCACCCAAATCACGACAACCACAAACAAAAGGCACGGTAAATTCTTCTTTTAGAAGATGGTACTGTTCATCGGCTGGGGTTAGTACTTCGCTTTCGTCAATATAATCAACCCCCATTGATTCTAAAATACGTGCTTCAACAATGTGTCCAATACGTGCTTTAGCCATGACAGGTATGCTAACAACATTCATGACTTGTTCAACAATAGTAGGATCTGCCATTCGAGCGACACCGCCAGCAGCTCGAATATCTGATGGTACTCGCTCTAAAGCCATTACTGCAACTGCACCAGCTTGTTCGGCAATTTTAGCTTGTTCAGCATTAACAACATCCATAATTACGCCACCTTTTTGCATTTGTGCCATACCACGTTTAACTGTCTGTGTTCCTGTAATTTGATTCATTTTTTACTCCTAGTTGAAAATTGACCTTGTTTGAAAAGTATTATTCAAAAAGAAACAGTTAGACGAAACAGCCAATTGGACTATAATAAAACCATCCAATTTTAGGTTTGTTGGTGTTACTATAAAAATCGTTCAGGTAGGCTATTGATTTTATTTGATTTTTAATGTATTTCCTAAAAAAACAAGTGTTTAAAAATAAAATATGTGGCAAAAACAAAAACTAACCCAATTTGAAGGATCGCTTTTTCAACAACTGACTCACTTAATTGAACATTATATTGAGCAAGGAATTTTGATTGCAGGCGAAAGGTTACCTTCAGAAAGGGAGCTAGCCAAAATGTTACAGATTAACCGCTCAACTGTAGTACATGCATTGGAGCTGTTGACTGAACGAAGCATACTAATTCGACGTCGAGGCAGTGGTACTTATGTCAATAATAAAAAATGGGGTGTGCAAACATATTCATCGATCAATTGGCGTTTACCTGCCCATTTTTATCGAGATAAAAAATCATTTTATCAACAAAAAGTGGCTCAAGTGCGTACACAACAAGTGCATATTTGCGATCTGGCTAATGGTGATTTGCCAACTAATTTAATTCCCAGACTCCAACTACCCAATATTTCGTTAAATGAATTGATTATGCATGAAAAAAACAGCGATGCATTACAATTAGGTTTGCCATCGCTTAAAGCTCAAATTGCAACTTATATGCAAACGCAGTTTTCTATGCAAGTTGATATTAACGAAATTTTAATTACATCGGGCACTCAACAGTCGTTATTTCTTATTACACAGGGTTTACTTAAGCCAGGTGATGCAGTTGGCATTGAATCTCCTTCCTATTTTTACTCCTTACCTTTGTTTCAGGCTGCTGGATTACGTTTATATGGTATTGAATGTGATAATGAAGGTATTACTCTTGAAAGCCTATCAAATTGCGTACAACAACATCAAATAAAGTGGTTATTTTTGAATCCTATATTTCAAAACCCAATGGGCTTTGTTATGAGTAATAAACGAAAACAGGCAATTGTTGCATTTTGTCGTTCGCAATGTATAGGTATTGTTGAGGATGACGCCTATAGCAGTTTAGCGTTTAAACCAAATTTGCCAGTATTGCCCATAAAAAAATGGGATCAGCATAATCAAGTTATCTATTTAGGATCGCTATCAAAATATATAGGGGGAAATATTCGTATTGGGTGGATGGTGGCACCGCATAATATTATCAAAAATCTGTCCAATATTCGGCAACACATTGATTCGGGGTTAAGTATATTGCCACAATTATTAGCTCAAGAATATCTACAACATCATCACACTGTCCATCAACAACAGCTACGGCAAACGTTACAAATCAAAGCAGAGCAGTTAATGCATTGGTTGGATTGCTATTTCGGTGGTGAGATTACTTATCAACCTCCACTAGGTGGCTTTCATTTATATGCGCATTTACCTGTAAAAACGGTAGCACAAGAATTAGCTTTACTTAATCAACTGCTATCAAAAGGTGTGACAGTATCGCAAGGAACTGACTTTGGCGATAACTTAGGGACAATTAGATTAAGTTATGGGCATTTTGAACAACAATTTGAACAACAAATAGTTTGGTAGCGAACTGGTTGTTATAAATATACCTACTAGCTTTTTATTTTGTCGGATAGCATCTTGGTTGCAGCTAGCAAATATTGAACAAATTCGTTTATTCTTTCGTTTGGCATTTGGAATCGAACTCCTGATGTACTAATTGCGGCAATAACTTTGCCATTTTTATCATAGACAGGAGCCGCTAAGCAGGTTACTTCGTCAAAGTCTTCTGAATTATCAAATGCCCAACCTTGTTCACGTATTTTTTTTAACTCTTTTTTGTATGCAGTTTTTGTAGTAATGGTGTTTTGCGTTTTTATGACTAGGTTTTCATTTGGGAACAACTCATCAACTCGTTGCTCTGTTTCCCATGCTAAAAGCGCTTTACCCAATGCTGAGCTATGTAAAGATAGCTTACGGCCTAACCAGCTTTTTACTTGAATAGCACTTGGGCTTTCTACTTTAGCTAAATAAATGGCTGAATTGCCGTCTAACACACCTAAATGACACGCAAGTTGTGTTTTATCGCGTAAAAAAGAAAGTGGCTCAGCTGCTAAATCTTTAATATTAAATTGTTCGATTGCTTTATTACCAAATTCATAAAAAACAAGGCCTAAAAAATATTTACCATCGTTTTGCCGTAATAAGCCATTAGTAACCAAACTGGCAAGTAATGCCGAAGTTGAACTTTGTGGTAACGATAATCCTTGATAAATTTGTGTATAAGTAGCGCCATCGTGTTTTGCAATAAAGTGAAATATTCTAGTTGCTTTATCTATGGCGGGAGCTTGCGTTGTTATTCCTGTTGTCACAAATTACACTCATGTATTGAAGTTGATGTAAGTATAAATATTTTTTTATTTTCAACAATAGCGATTTCTTTCTGGTGATTCTGCCTAATTTTCGATCACAGTCACATTTTAAATAAATAGTGAGTTATTTACGCCTTAATTAAGTTGAGCTGATTTATTAACAACATTATATTGAAATTAATTTCAATATAATGTTGTTAATTTAATTAGGAGTTATTATGAGTAATTCAAATCCATACTTTGGTGCTATCTGTCCTGCAATTACCCCGTTTAACCGTCAAAATAAAATCGATTTTGGTGCAATGGAACAGCACTACAAAATGTTAACTGATTCAAAAATTAATGGAATTTTGGTTATGGGCACTATTGGTGAGTTTGTCACCATGACCATACAAGAGCGGTTAGAAATCATTAAGCAAGCTCATCAATTTACTGATTTACCTTTAATTGTTAACGTATCAACCACCGTTGTTGACGATATGGTAAAGCTTGCTGATGCAGCATTTGATGCTGGCTATGGCGCCGTAATGGCATTACCACATTTCTATTTTGCACAAACACCGAATCAATTATATGAATATTATAAATATTTAGATTCAAAATTTGTAGGTAACTGGTTTATATATAATTTTCCTGCTAGAACTGGGTGCGATGTTGATTCACAACTAGTTACTCGATTAATGACTGACTTTCCAAAATTTATTGGCATTAAAGATACGGTTGATTGCGCATCTCATACACGATCAATTGTTTTAGCTTCACAAAAAATTCGTAAAGACTTTGCTGTTTTTTCTGGTTTTGATGAGTATTTTGTGCCGAATTTGATGAATGGGGGGGCAGGAGTTTTATCGGGTCTCAACAATGTTGTTCCTGAACTTTTTGCGAATGTAATGGCAGCCTTTAGAAATAATGATTTTAATGAATTAATTCAATTGCATAAAGAAATTGGTCGATTGTCGAATATTTATAACATTGGTGATGATTTTGTAACAACCATTAAAGTTGCGGTTGAACAAAAACAACATTATTTAGAACCGGTTTCACGAAATTTTGGTGCTTCTTTAAATGGTGAGCAAATTAAGAAAATAAAAGAACTTTTTAACTGCTAATAAAAGGGCTTATTTATGAAAATTAAAAAATTTATTGATAAAGTACCCGGTGGTATGATGTTGGTACCTCTTTTTTTAGGTGCGCTTTTACATACTTTTTTACCTGGAACAGCTAAATACTTCGGTTCTTTTACTAACGGTATTATAACTGGTGTGGTGCCTATCTTGGCTGTTTGGTTATTTTGCATGGGCGCATCGATTAAAGTGAGCGACACCGGCACAGTACTAAAAAAATCAGGCACATTAGTTGCGACTAAATTAGCGGTAGCATGGGCATGTGCTTTTATTTTTACACAAATACTACCTGATGGAGGCTTAGTTAAAACGGGATTTTTTGCTGGTTTATCAGTTTTAGCGATCGTGGCGTCGCTTGATATGACTAATGCTGGGTTGTATGCCTCTTTAATGCAGGAGTATGGAACAAAAGAAGAGGCGGGGGCATCAGTATTAATTTCAATGGAGTCAGGACCTTTAATGACTATGATTATTTTAGGTTCTGCTGGCTTGGCGTCATTTCAACCAGAGCATTTGGTCGGTGTCTTAATTCCATTTATTACAGGTTTCATTTTAGGTAATTTAGATGAAGAACTAAGGAGCTTATTTAGTGTTGGCACAAAAACACTTATTCCTTTTTTTGCTTTTGCTTTAGGTAATACAATTGATTTAACTGTGATTTTTAAAACTGGATTATTAGGTTTATTTGTGGCTATTTTTGTTATGGTTGTATCAGGAATACCGCTCATTTTGGCTGACATATTTGTTGGTGGTGGTCGAGGTGTTGCTGGTATTGCTGCATCAGGTACTGCTGGAGCTGCTGTTGCAACGCCTTTTTTAGTAGCTGAAGTAGCTCCAATTTTTGCCGAAGCGGCACCTGCCGCAACCACACTTGTTGCGGCCTCGGTGGTAATTACTTCAATTGTTGTTCCAATCATTACCTCTTTATTTAGTAAGTGTATCGCAAAAAATATTAGAATTAAGGAGTAATAATATGACTTATCGCATGATATTAAATGAGACTTCGTACTTTGGTGCTGGTTCAATTTGCCATTTGATTGATGAAGTAAAAAAACGCCATTTCAAAAAAGCACTCATCGTTACCGATAAAGATCTTATTAAATTTAAAGTAGCCACAAAAGTCACCGATTTATTGGATAAATTTGGGTTTAGCTATGATATTTTTGACGAAGTGATTCCAAATCCAACTATTGGTACTGTTAAAAAGGGTGTAGATATATTTCGAAAGTCAGAGGCTGATTATTTAATTGCCATCGGTGGTGGTTCGCCACAAGATACGGCAAAAGCAATTGGTATTATAATCAATAATCCACAGCATGCTGATGTGCGTAGTTTAGAAGGGGTAATTAATACCTCAAAGGCTGCAGTGCCAATTATTGCCATTCCAACTACAGCAGGAACAGCTGCTGAAGTTACCATTAACTATGTCATTACTGATGAAGAAAACAAACGTAAGTTTGTGTGTGTCGATCCGCATGATATTCCTGTTGTTGCTATTGTTGACAGTGAAATGATGGCTTCAATGCCAGCTAGCTTAAAAGCATCAACTGGTATTGATGCATTAACTCATGCTATTGAAGGTTTTATTACTAAAGGTGCATGGGAACTATCTGATATGATGCACCTAAAAGCAATAGAAATTATTAGTCGCGCTTTACGCAAATCGGTTAAAGGAGATCCTAAAGGAGTAGAAGATATGGCTCTTGGGCAATATATAGCCGGTATGGGGTTTTCAAATGTAGGCCTTGGGCTTGTTCATGGCATGGCCCATCCTTTGGGCGCTTTTTATAATATTCCACACGGTGTAGCTAATGCAGTATTATTGCCTTATATCATGGAATTTAATGCTGATTCAACGGGTAACAAGTACCATGATATTGCCAAAGCAATGGGATTGGATGATATTTTAAATCAGCCAATACAAGATGTTCGCAAACATGTTGTTGATGCAATTAAACAACTAAATAAAGATGTCGGCATTCCAGCCAAATTGCGTGATATTGGTGTTAAAGAACAGGATATTCCCGAACTTGCTAAGGCTGCATTTGCCGACGTTTGTACTGGAGGAAATCCACGCGATGTTAATGAAAAAGATATTGAAATGTTATATCACCATGTTTATTAGTTATTAATAAACATTTAATAATTTGTATTTTATAAAAATAAATTCTTGGCCTATTGCGATAGTTCATTTGTTGTGGTTTATGACTATCGCCTTTTTGTAGATAGATGTTTTACTATCTGGTTTACTAATCAATTGAATATTTATTCCAGTGTGCTATTTCGATAAATATATTAGCTTACCTTACCTACCCAACGAAGGAGTTCATAAAAGCCAAAAAAACTTGCTTTTTTAGTCAAAATAAAATGGATTTCATGGTAATTTAATATTTAACCTTATCAAAAAAACAAATAATAATCATTGCATTAAAAATGTTATCAACAGGCTTATTCAGTACTTATTAAGCCATATAGTGAATAAATATTTTAAATTGCTGTTGAGTTACCTGCAAAATAAAGCGTACCCAAAAAGTTGAAGATGAGATTGAGTAAATTAACACCATTTTACCAATTATTAAAATTAGTTTCGCCTTGTTAGATCCTATCCTAAATTTTATTTATTTACCCGTTAAAGGTGACGGTGAACCTGTTCACCAAAATTCTATCATAAATCGACTCATCGCGCTTTTCCAATTTTGGATCGGCATTGTCTATTTTTCAGATGCTTGTTGTATTGCTAAATAGCTCACTTTTTTCACCGCATCATCTGTTGGAAAGACTTTACATTTTTTAATGGCGTAGCGAATGACGTTATTAAATGAATCTATCGCGTTAGTTATGTAAATCGCCTTACGGATATCTTGCGAATAAACAAAAAAGGTACTGAGGTTTTCCCTGTGCCGTCGCCAAGCTTTACCAATATACGGGGATCTATTATCTCACACTTTTTGAAAATGAGTCAGTGTCTGTAATGCTAGTTCTTGTGTCGATGCTTGATAAATGGGTTTTAAGTCCCTTGTTAGCGCTTTATAATTGTTCCAACTGACGAACTTCAGGTTGTTACGCACCATATGGATAATAGAGAGTTGAATTTTGGTCTCTGGATAAACCGAATTAATCGCATCCAGAAAACGTTTTAAATCATCAACACAAGCAATTAAAATATCCTCCATACCTCGATTATCATTGGAGTTCAACCTGAAAAATGTGATTTTTTAAATAATAAATTTTTCTCATATGAAATAGAAGCTATTGCTGTCGGAATCATTCTTTCTATTATGGTGCTCCTCGCTAAAAAGTGGGACAAAAGTTGCCTCTATGATATAAATAAAACTCATAGGAGACAAACCTATTATAATCGTATACGCTCTAATTCAGTCAACGGCTAGATATCGCCGCAGCAATATGAACAAAAATATAACAATATTACCAAAACGATAAAATTAGAGATGGCACTGTCTAATATTTTGGCTAGAATCAGTCGGGATAAAGAGGTAATTTTTCCACCATTTTAGTGTTTTTTTTGAACTAACTGTTAATTTATAGCTCAATAATCACTCGCCCTCG
Source organism: Gilliamella intestini (assembly GCF_900094935.1). Lineage (GTDB taxonomy): Bacteria > Pseudomonadota > Gammaproteobacteria > Enterobacterales > Orbaceae > Gilliamella > Gilliamella intestini. The sequence continues at coordinate 13,070 of NZ_FMBA01000007.1, read as the reverse complement.
GGTAATGTCGCTAATGTTTTTTTGTAGAAGTTGCAATTTGTCCTTTGTGATAGCGACGTTTACATTTACACCTTCAGCATCAAACTCTTGATTTTCAATAATGGAATCAAGTTCCTTTAGACGATTTTCGATAATTGGCCATTCGTTATAATAGCAGTGAAATTGTAGCGTCATGCGGGCAATGAGTTCAATTAGCTCAGCTTGTTGTAAGCAGTGGCTAGCCGAACCGCCATAGGCTCGAATTAATCCTCCAGTACCCAATTTTATGCCACCAAAGTAACGAGTTACTACTACAACCACTTGGTCACAATCTTGTCCTTCAATGGCTGAAAGAATAGGGCGACCTGCTGTACTAGTGGGCTCACCATCGTCATTAAATCGGTATTGTTGTCCAATCTTCCATGCCCAGCAGTTGTGGGTGGCGTTGGGATCGCTTATTTGATTAATAAAGTCGGTGGCTTGTTCAGCTGATGTGACTGGCGCTGCATTGACAATAAAACGACTTTTTTTGATTTCTTCTGTTAACTCGGTAGGATTTGCTAATGTATATGGCATGCTAATTCTGATAAAATCAATCTATTGGAATAATGATACTGAACAGAATAAAAATGTCTATCAATTTAGAACAATTAATGCAAACACAGCAGGCGTTAGCCAAGCAGGTTAAATGCGATGATGACTTTAATGCGTCAATAAATTACGTTGGTGGTACTGATGTTGGTTTTGAAGATAATGGCAAGATTACTCGAGCAGCAATCGTCATTTTGCGCTATCCAACTTTCGAGGTTGTTGAGTATCATATTGCTCGGGTTGAGACAGGGTTTCCTTATATTCCTGGTTATTTGTCTTTTCGGGAATACCCTGCGCTACTTGCCGCTTGGCAACAGGTAACACAGAAGCCAGATTTGTTGTTCGTTGATGGCCAAGGTGTTGCTCATCCTCGGCGTTTAGGTATTGCAAGCCATTTAGGTTTGTTGTTAGATATGCCAACAATTGGTGTTGCTAAAAAAAGGCTTTGCGGTCAATACGAAATATTACCTAAGCAAGCAGGTAATGTAACACCTTTACAAGACAAGCAAGAACAGATTGGTTGGGTTTTATGTAGTAAAAATAATTGCAATCCTTTATTTATTTCAACAGGTCACCGAGTAAGTCAAGATAGTGCTTTAAATTGGGTTAATTTATGCTTGCGGGGCTATCGTTTGCCAGAACCAACTCGCTGGGCTGATGCGATAGCATCTAACAAGCCTTTGTTTAAGAAGTTTATTTATGCAGAATAATTCATTACCGTTAAAAAAAGGTGGCTTTACTTTTAAGCGTTTTTTTGTGGCACATGATAAAAGTCCAATGAAAGTTACAACTGATAGTTGTTTGTTAGGGGCGTGGGTACCGATTGATTCGGCTCCGCAAAAAATACTCGATATTGGCTGTGGTTGTGGCGTAATTGCGTTAATGTTAGCTCAGCGGTTAGAACATGATAACCGCCAAATTGATGCCATCGATATTGATATGCAGGCGGTAGCACAATGTCAGCAAAATAGCCAACAAGCTGGGTTTACTTCGATTAATGCGATTAATGCCGATATTAATCAATTTCAGCCAAGTTATGCGGTGGGCTATGATTTGATTGTGACTAATCCACCTTATTTTGAATCTGCCGTTGATTGTCGCAATTCCCAAAGACAGTTGGCACGTTATACCGAATGCTTGAACTTTCAACAGCTTATTGATACAGTTAAGCGCTTACTAAAACCGAAAGGGCAATTTTGTTTAGTTTTACCTTATCATTTATCCAATCAGTTTAGGTTATTATGTGAATCTAATCAGTTATATTTACTCCAACTGATGAATGTTAGATATAGTGCAGATAAAGACTTTTCGTTATCATTATTGGCTTTTTCATTTATCCAGCCTAATAAAATTGATGAGCAGCAATTGTGTATGAGAGATGGTGATGGGCGTTATTCTCAAGACTTCAGAAAGTTATTAGCTGACTTTTATCTATTTCGAAAATAACGCCTAACTAATTAATTTGGTGTTATGTAGAAGTGTAAAATAGCGATGATAGCTAATAGGATGATTGCAATAGCGTACACTTTGTCATGCAAGTAATTAAATGCTGGCAAAGATCGTTCCTTTCTGGCATAAAGGTAAAAACAGAGTCCCATACTATAAAGTATCATCGACAGTAATAAATAAACTGTGCCACCGGCATAAATCAACCATATGCCATAAAGCGATCCTAAAGCGCCAATCATAATTAAGTAGGCTTTACCTTGTTGAACGGCTAATTTAAAAACAAAGAGAGCCGCCAGTAAATAGGGAATAAGCACCATTGAGGTTGATAATTGGATTAAGGTGTTGTAACCAGATTGATAGTAGTGGGCAAGGATAATTAATACAGTTATTAAACATGTTGTTAACCATAATGCGTTGGATGGTGTGCCTGCTTTGTTGAGTTTTCCAAAACAACTTGGTACTGTGTGTTGTGTGCCTTGGCCAGCTAAAAATAGCATTTCGGCCGCTAGCATTAACCATGATAGTAATCCACCACTGACTGACACAATTAAACCAATATTAATTAATGTTGCTCCCCAGCTGCCTACTACATGTTCAATAACAAGTGCCATGGAAGGGTTTTTCATTTGAGCAAGTTCTTGTTGTGACACAATACCAAGCGATAACACAGATACGCAAACAAGCAATAAGCTGGTAATAGCAAAGCCAAAAAAGGTGGCTCGGCTAATGCTGATGATGTTTTTGGCTCTAGCAGCATACACAGTTGCGCTTTCAATCCCTAAATAGACCCAGACGGTATAGAGCATGGTGTTTTTTACTTGATCGATAATTGAGCCTAGTTGTGGTGTTCCCCAAAAGCCTATCTTAAATGTCGATATTTTAAAGGCAAGGCTAACACAAACAATAAATAAACCAATAGGCACTATTTTCGCGAATGTTACTAAACAATTTAATAAAAAGGCACGATATATTCCTTTTAATACAAAATAGTGCACTATCCATAAAAATATGATAGCTGTAATAACGGCAGGTAATGTGGTACCATGACCAAAGAAGCTCAAGCAATCAAAAGATCCTAATGCACTAAATAAAATCACTAGGTAGCTGGTGCACGACATCCATGCCGATATCCAGTAACCCCACGCCGCATTAAAGCCGATATAATCGCCAAAGCCTTCACGCACATATCCATATAATCCATCATTGATTTTGTAAAATCGAATCGATAAATACTGAAATATCCGTGTTAGCATTAACATGCCAAATAGGGTTATTATCCATGCAATTAAAATAGCGCCAGAGCCCGAACTTTCGGCCATGTTTTGTGGTAGGCTGAAAATACCGCTGCCTACAATACTGCCAACCACTAACAGTGTGAGTGGCAGGATGCCTAGCTTTTTTCGTATTGGTGTATTCATCGATTCACTTATTTTTTAGTTAAATATCAGTTAGTTTTCATTGAGTTATTTTAAAATCGCAATGACATGCAACTTACGCCACCATCAATTTTTTGATATTCAGAGGTATCCACTTCAATCACTTGGTAACCTAGCTTTTCAATTTTTGCTTTTGTTATTGGATAACCCGCTGGCATAATTACTCTATCATTTACCCAAATACAATTGGCCGCATAGCTTTCTTGTTCAGGAATTTCAATAATATTAAGGTGCCCAAATTCGGGTTTAGTTATAAATTCGCCTGCGGCTAATAAGTTGTTATTTTCTAAATAAGCAAGTCCTGTTTTTAGGTGAAGAACTTTTTCTAGTGTTACGATAGATCCCGTTAGTCCATACTTTTCTAAAATAGCAATCATTTGCTTGGCACCAGCTTGGTTGGTTCGTGCTGATAAACCTATGTAGTAGTGGTTTTCAACCATCATTATATCGCCCGCTTCAACGGTACCTGGTGTGGTAATCCTTTCTACTTTATTTGGATAAAATCTTTCAATGGTATCGACAATGATTTCAGTTTCTTCCCTACGGCTTTCAGCTCCTGGTCTTGTTATAATGGCACAATGAGGTGTACAAAGAACGGTATCTTCAACAAATACTGAATCGGGGAAGCGTTCATCGGCAGGTAAGATGGTGATATCGACATCGCACTGTTGTAATGCTCGAATGTAATTATTGTGCTGATCTAAGGCTTTTTGATAATTTGGTTTGCCTAAATTGGATGATGTTAAACCATTAATTAGTGATTTAGCTGGTGTTCTTGCAATAATATGACTAAATTTTTTCATTTTCAATCCACCCTTGTTTTATAATTATGCTTTATTTTTGAATAATAATTCACTAAACAAACTAAATCAAGCTTAAATTTGATTTTTTATTCAATTTTGTTTTGTGGTGTAGTGCTTTGAATTATAGCTGTTCTGAATTGTTGGGATGTTGTAAGTAGGTTACCCATTGATAGTTGTACAGCGGTATAGAAGTGATAAAGGTTATATAAATAGGGTAATATAAATTACCCTTAAAAAGATATGTTTTAAATAGATAGGTTATTCACCATCAAAATCCACTAATGTAAAACAATTAATGCCCATATTAGTGAGTTTAGTTTTACCTTCTAAAGCGGGTAAATTAATTACAAAAGCTGCATCTTGGGCAATGCCGCCTGCTTTTTGAATCAATTTTGCTGTTGCCGCAACTGTACCGCCAGTTGCCAATAAGTCATCGATGATTAATACGCGTTCCCCCGCTTTGATAGCATCTGAGTGAATTTCAAGCGTGTCAGTGCCATATTCTAGTTGATATTTTTCTTTAAATACGTGACGCGGTAACTTATTGGGCTTTCTTACTGGTACAAAACCAATATTTAATGCTAATGCAATTGGAGCTGCAAAGATAAACCCACGCGCTTCGGTGCCAACCACTTTATCTATTTTTTTATCTTTATAGTGATCGATTAATAGCTCAACCGAAGTACGAAATGCAACAGGATCTTCAAGCAGGCTAGTAATATCACGAAATAGAATCCCTTTTTTAGGGTAATCGGGTATGGTGATAATACTATTTTTAATAAGTGCAAGTTTTTCTTGTAATTGAGTCATATTAAATGTTCTCTATATCATTTCTATAAGAATGGACAATTTTTTATTATATACTTTCGCCATTTGGCATGGCAATAAACAAAAAGCAATATCGGCATAAATTAAAATCCTTGACTTGGTTTTTTACATTTTTTTACAAATAAATACAATATTCAGACAGTTTATTTTGTAAAAAGCAGATAATTGGATAAACTTCATATAAAAAAGGAAATAACATGAAATTTATTAAATCACTTATTTTTATTGGAATTTCTGCCTTGAGCTTTTTGGGGAATGCTAAAACAAATAATCAAATACAGGTTCGTTCAGAATTGGCATCGCCTATTATCTTAGAAAACTCAGAAGAAAAGAATTATTTAAAAGTGTCGTTAACTGGAATTGAGTTTGACTCATCTAAGCGTGTACCGATTAATTTAGCTTTAGTCATTGATCGTTCTGGTTCTATGTCTGGTGACCGTATTAAAAAAGCAAGAGAAGCGGCTATTCTTGCGGTTAATATGCTTAATAATGAAGATATGTTATCAATTGTTGCTTATGATTCTGATGCTAAAGTTATTGTGCCATCTTCTAAAGTTACTAATAAACAAAAAATTATAAGATTGATTAATAAACACATTGTTGCTGGTGGCGGTACAGCATTATTTGCTGGTTTAAGTAAAGGTATTAATCAAGTTGAAAAGCAACTAACTAAAGATAAAGTTAATCGAATTATTTTGTTATCTGATGGGCAAGCTAACATTGGACCATCTTCGGTTGGCGAACTTTCAGAGTTAGCCATTATTGCGGCTAAAAAGAATATTGCTATTACTACGTTAGGTATTGGTAGTGATTATAATGAGCAGTTAATGTCCTCGATTGCAAGTTATAGTGATGGTAATCATGTATTTATTGATGATACAGCAAAGCTTGAAAATGTATTTGTGCGTGAATTTAAAGATGTTATGTCTGCTGTTGCGCAAGATGTAATTATTACTATTCATTTGAAAGACGGTGTTAAGCCTGTGCGTTTACTTGGTCGTGATGGTGTGATTAAAGATAATCAAGTTATAGTTAAAATGAATCAATTGTATTCAAATCAAGAAAAATACCTATTACTAGAAGTTATCCCAGAAAAAGGTAAAGTTGGGCAAAATAAAACACTTGCCCAAATTGATTTGCAATATAATAATTTATTAGAAAATAAAACCGAAAATGAAACCCAAGTCGTTAAAATTGCTTATACTGATAATCAAGATGTAGTTAATAAAGCCATTGTTCATGAAGTCGTTGCCGAATCAGAAATACAAAAAGTTGCACTTGAAAATGAAAAAGCTTTAAAACTTTATAATGAAGGTAAATTAGAAGAAGCAAGACAGTTATTGCAAGAAAATAGTAAAAAGCTTAGAGATCGAGCAGATATGTTAAGCGAACGCGAGCCAGAAGTAAGTAGTAGATTAAAAGAACAAATGGATAAAAATAATATAATGGCTGATGCAATTCTTACCGATGATGAGAACACTTATCGTAAAAAAGTGACTGAAAAACAGTATGAATCTAAGCAAAATATGAAAAGTGTGATAAAAAAATAACTTATGAAAAAATTAACAGCGGTTTTGTCTTTTTTTATATTAATAGTTGCTTTTAGCTATTTAGGTTGGCGAACTATTGAGCATGAGGTCTTAATGCGCCAAACTAATCAGAAGCTATTAGCACAAAGTCAAATGAAGAATATAAAATCATCAATTGAATCGCTGTTAAATCAACGAGCTGTTTATTTTAATAGTTTGGCTCAGTTTTTACATAGCGATCAAACTGATATTGATGTTTTTTTAGCATCACAAACCGATATTAAAAATATCTTTAAGATCAAACATAATAAAATTGTTTATTTTAGCAATAAAACCGATCTGCAATGGAGCAATATTGTTGAATCAATTGAATACGATAGTTCAATTTTAGTTAATCATCATTCTCAATCTGAGCAATTTCAACCTAAATTTGGTTGGTATCAATCCTATGATCATCTTATTTATTGGGTAATTGAATCAGACACGATAATTGGTTTTGAGCTTTCAACCATTAATTTTTCGTTAAATGTGATTTGTTTATTTGACGATCAAATGTTAGCCGATAATTTTATGTTATTAGATCACGATAAACAGATTTATGTTAATGGTGAACAATTGGCCGATAGTATCACTATTACGCTAGATTATCCATTACAGAGTTGGAAATTAATTTATTATTATCAATCTCCTAAATTATTAGTATTGTATTTACTTGGTGGCGGGGTTATTGGTTTATTTATCATTGCTATTAGTTTTATTGTTTTGTATTGCTATCGTGAATATACTCGAACATTACGATTAGCAAAACAACAAGTTAGCTTTGTTGGTCAGGTTTCACACGAGTTTAAAACACCTTTAACCAATATCACACTTTATGCTGAACTATTACAAGAAAAACTGATAGATGAGCCCGTGCCAATTTCAGATTATTTAGAGGTAATAACAAGTGAAAGCAAGCGATTGATAAGATTAGTACAAAATGTGCTTAATTTTAATAAGCCAGCCAAGCTGAATATTAAACTAGTCAATTTAACACACCTAGTTGAACGAGTTTATACTACTTTTAAACCTGTGTTAGCAAAGAAATCTTTGCAACTTAATTTAATTATTAATTGTGATAAAAATTGCATGATTAATACCGATGAAGATAGTGTGTTACAAATTGTTAATAATTTTTTAAGTAATGCCGAAAAATATGCTGCAAGAGGTAAAAAAGTTGATTTGTTACTCAATAAAAATGACAAACAAACAATCATTACAGTTCGAGATTATGGTATCGGCATACCGAGTCATTTAATCAGGCAGATCTTTAAACCATTTTATCGTATCAATTCATCAATAACAGAAGGTGTTGCTGGTACAGGTATTGGACTTACCATAGCTAACCAATTAGCACAGCAATTGAATGGCACCATTCAGGTTGTAAATGAAAACCCTGGCGTAGCCTTTTCGTTAATTATTATGGAGTAAAAATGAAGATTTTAATTGCTGAAGATGATTTATATATCCGTAAAGGTATGACCGATCTTTTAGAACAAGAAGGCTATTCAATTATTCAAGCATCTAATGGTAAAGCTGCACTAGAATTATTTAAGCAAAATCCCCCTGATTTTATTATTTTAGATATTATGATGCCGGAACTTGATGGTTACAGCGTCTGTCGTGAAATCCGTAAAACCAATGATGATGTACCAATTTTATTTTTGTCTGCAAAAGATGAAGAAATTGACCGCGTAATAGGGCTTGAACTAGGTGCTGATGATTATATGAGTAAACCATTTGGCGTATATGAGCTAAGAGCAAGAATTAAAGCTATAGCTAAACGTTATTTAAAATCACAACAATCCAATCCAAAAGTTGATGATTCTTTTGTTTTTGGTGATTTGCAGGTTTATCCAATTGAGTTATGTGCTAAACGTAGGGAACAAACTATTGAGCTTTCGTTACGAGAAATCAAAATACTAGAATGTCTTTATAAAAATAAAAATAACGTGGTTACCCGTGATATGTTGTTTGATTATGCTTGGGGCTATGATTATATGCCAAACAGCCGAACACTCGATCAACATATTTCGAAATTACGCAAACAAATCGAAATTGATCCATTAACCCCTATTTTGATCAAAACGATTCATGGAGTGGGATATAGGCATTAATAGGCGTTTTTTACCAAATTACAGATAAAACGTAGTTGTAATAAATATCAAACTAGTTGACGGATAAAAAAGGTTAACCAATAAGTGATACTTTTTGGTTAACCTTTTGTTTAAATTTAGTATAAAGGCGAATTGTTTAACGATTTAGCTACAAAACTATTTATAGATAATGCGTTAAGTTTGTTTTGAATAGCTAATGCTTGCTGTTTTGATTCACACTGTGTAAAAACACATGCACCTGTGCCAGTTAATCGAGTTGTACCGTATTGGGAAAGGTAAGTAATTATATTATCTATTGTCGGATAACGTTTCCTAACTACTTCCTCACAATCATTTTTTAATTCGTTAAACTTCAATGAAAGTAAATCAGTAATGCTTTGAGCTGGCGTATTGCGAGTTAGCTCAGGAGCATTAAATATTTCGACTGTTGATATTTCAATATTAGGGCAAGTGACTAAATACCAATATTCAGGAATATCTACAGGGTGAAATTGATCGCCAATTCCTTCGGCAAAAGCCGCATGACCATAAATAAAAATAGGGACATCGGCACCAATTTTTCGTCCTATATCCATTAGTATTTCGGTTGATAAATTAAGTTGCCATAGCTGATTAAGTGCTACTAATACTGTTGCAGCATTAGATGAGGCTCCTCCTAATCCACCACCCATAGGAATTTTTTTATCAATTGTAATATCTACACCTAAATCATTACGGTTGGTATAGGATTTCAATTGTTCAGCAGCAACAACAATTAAGTTTTTATTAACGGGTACATTTGTAAAATCGGTTAATAAGTTAATTTTATTATCTTGACGAACATTAAAGATTAGGATGTCGCAATAATCAATAAATTGAAATAACGTTTGCAAATTATGATAATTGTCAGAACGGCGTCCAGTGATATAAAGGAATAAATTTAATTTAGCAGGTGATAACCACTGTTTCATACTATTATCCTTTATCGTAAAATCCAGTCACTAATTTTTAAGCGAACAACTTCGTCCTCATGCGTAAGCTCTATAGTTGCAGGTAAATCTATCTTTTTGTTTTGATAAGTATAAGTAGAGTAACTTGGAATTTTTAATGTCCATTTATTGTTATTTTGTATAAAGACAGTTGAAAGTAATCTTCCTGAACTATCTAACTTGTCAGTATTGATGTTGTCTGAAAATCCTTTTAACCAATTATGCAAAGAATTAAGTGGAATATTTACATTGGATATCTTTTTCATAAGATTTTCAACATTGGTATCTTGGTAATTTCTACCGTCTTTATCAACCAGTTGGGCATAATTAGGTTCGGCGTTTAATGTTAAAATATTGCTACCAATGGGGGAGGTTAATTTAACTTGGTAGTTATCAGTTGATTGTTGAGCTATTAAAAATCGTCCATAATTACGAGATTTATCACTTATGTAAGCTATACTACCTTTAACTTGGAATGTGTTTATTTGTTTTAGATTTTGTTGGCGGATTTGCCACTGCTGTTCAATCGAAGTGTTGTTTTGAGATTTTGTTATTTGGCAAGCGGTGATAAGTAAAGGTAATATGAAAACAAATATATATTTGATTTTAGACATAAAATAACTCTTAGTTGTTAGTGTTTGTGTCAATAAGTGCAGTATTATAACTGATAATTTACTGAATAAGAAAAAGAACCTTTACTGTTTTTTATGTATAATATGGAAGTTTAAGAACTGTTAATAAAATAATATATCTAATAACCTTCAAAAAAGAAGTGATGCAATGTCTATTACAATTTTTGGTGTTAATCATAAAACAGCGCCAGTTGCTTTAAGGGAAAGGCTTGCTTTTCCTAATGAGATTGTCGATAAAGCACTATACAGCTTATACCAACATCCTTTAGTTGATGGGTGTGTTATTTTGTCTACCTGCAATAGAACAGAAATTTATCTTAGTTATGAGCATCAAACTGACTATCTAAGATTAAAACAATCTGTAGAAAGTTGGTTAGGACAATTTCATCATCTTGATGTTGATCTATACCGAGATTCATTTTATTGGTATGACGGTCAACAAGCTGTTGAACATTTGATGTCGGTAGCAAGTGGTTTAGATTCTATGATCATTGGTGAGCCACAAATTCTAGGGCAAGTTAAGCAAGCATATAGTTTTGCTCAAGAACAAAATTGCTTATCTGTTCAATTAAAAAAACTATTTCAAAAAGTATTTCATGTAGCGAAAATTGTCCGTAGTGAAACCAATATTGGCACTAATACAGCATCTGTCGCTTATGCTGCTTGTTTAGTTGCTCGCCATCTTTTTAGTGATACCTCTAATTTAAATATTATGCTTGTTGGCGCGGGTGAAACAATAGAGCTTATTTCACGTTACTTAAAACCGCATGGATTTAATCAAGTTATTATTGCCAATCGAACCCGTGAAAAGGCATTAAAACTTGCGGTTGATATTGATGCAGAAATCATTTCATTACCTGATATCGCTAATCGACTTAAAGATGTTGATATTGTGATCAGCTCAACAGCGAGTCCTTTACCTATTATAGGTAAAGGCATGGTTGAGCGCACTTTACGAGCTAGAAATCATCGTAAAATGCTGTTTATTGATTTAGCTGTTCCTCGCGATGTCGAGGAAGAGGTTAGTCAACTCAATAATGTGCATCTTTATACTATTGATGACTTACAAAAAACGGTTGAAAGTAATTTAGAACAAAGAGCTATTGCCGCTAAAGAAGCGCAATATCTTATTCAAGAACAAGCTGAACTTTTCATTGATTGGCTTAAGACTAGACATGCAGTTGCTTATGTTAAGCAGTATCGTAGTAATGCAGAAAGTATCAAACGTGAGTTACAAATAAAAGCCTTAAATGCCATCAGGCAGGGCGCTAACATTGACGATGTTTTTGCTGAGTTTTCACATCGCTTAACCAATAAATTAATCCACGCACCGACTCAAACATTACTTCATGCAGCTACACATGATTGTGATGACTGTTTTAAAGTATTAAGCAAAGGGTTAGGATTAAAAGAACATTAGTCAATATGTCGTTTTGCTTAGGAAACGAGGAATAAATTGGATCAGATTGAATTTTTTGATATTCCAAGCCCGTGTAAACGAGTTTGTGTAACTGATAAACAAGGCTATTGTATTGCTTGTTATCGCTCAAGAGAAGAAAGATTTAGTTGGTTAACCTTGAGTGATAGCCAAAAGCAAAAAGTTTTGCGTTTATGTAAACAACGGGCATTAAAACGCCGTTATCTATTATCAAAACAGCAACGACAACAACAAGACTTAAATCCAGTAACACCTCAATTCGATCTTAATTTCTAAATCTATTTATCTATTTTTAATATATATTGTAATCTTGTTTAACTCAGAGTAGGATTTTTATACATATAAAGATGGCAATTATTTAGTCACCTTTTTTAATATTATTGGAATTTAAAATATGAAAATGTGTATTGCATGTGGCATGCCAATGACTGCTATTGCTGATTATCCATTGCTCGATATGTCTAAAAACTATTGTAAACATTGTGCTCATAAAGATGGCACAATGAAAACATTTGATGAAAAATGGCATGAAGTTACATTACAATATGCTCAAAATCACAATGTTGATAATGCAGTAGCTAAACAAACTGCTTATATAATCCTTAAAAAATTACCTGCTTGGAAACGCAGGTGGTAGTTGATTTTTTAGGCAACCAAAACGCTTTACGATAATACCTGTTGCAGATATTGTAAAGCTTAGTATAATGCTAACGTTTAATTATTTACACGTTTAATGCCAGTGTGGCGAAATTGGTAGACGCAGCGGATTCAAAATCCGCCGCCCTTAAAAGCGTGTCGGTTCGAGTCCGACCACTGGCACCAAGTCACAAAGAACACCAGCTTAAAGCTGGTTTTTTATGTCAAAAGCTTTATCAAAACTTAACCTGTCAACTTATCACTAGTCTTAAGTTAAAATTCATAAAATATGTTAACTGCCAAATGATGGAATGGCAACACATTTTCAAACAAAAAAATTAAGGGGTAAGTGTTTTTTAAATTCAACGGGAGGCAAGTAGCCTAACGAAGAATGTAATCGTTTATGATTATACCAATAAGCATAAGCCGAAAAAGCGCGTTGTAACTCAGCCGTTGAGTTGAAACGTTGGCCTTTTACAAATTCCGTTTTAATTGTTTTAAATGTCGCTTCCGCTACCGCATTGTCATATGGACACCCTTTCTTGCTTAATGAATGCGTGATATTAAATGTCTTAAAACAATCCGCTAATAACCGATTATCAAACTCTTTACCGCGGTCTGAATG
>NZ_FMBA01000088.1 GCF_900094935.1 Gilliamella intestini | reverse complement strand
AATCATAAACGATTACATTCTTCGTTAGGCTACTTGCCTCCCGTTGAATTTAAAAAACACTTACCCCTTAATTTTTTTGTTTGAAAATGTGTTGCTATTCCAGCGCCGAGCCATGAATGACCTGAGATGTATGAGTTGACAAGGCTAGTGAATCTACTGAATAGAGCAATAACAGCGGCAGTATAAAAGCTAAAGATGATTTGGATAACAAGTTGAAAATTAGCGGCAATCTTGGCGATTTCGTTTGACCTGAAGATAAAAATGAGAATAGAATCTGTTTTTAATTACAGTGAAGTTTAAATAGGTTTAGAGTATAGAAATACCAACACTTTTTATTATGATAACACAATTTCCAATCTCCAATTAATTTGTTGTTTTAGTTTTATAATTGCTCATTTTTTAATGAGATATATTTTGTCAAAAAAACAGTCAAAATTATAGTTAACTGAATACTAAAACACCAGTTTATTTTGTTAATTAATTGCAAATTATCTTTAAATAATATATTAAACTTTAACTTGGAGAGTTTATAGCGACATTTTGTTAGCAGTTTTAGCTAGAAATCGTCATATAAAAAACATGATAAAATCAATATTTTTTCTAGTTAGCTTTTAAACGAACCACTACAACACCTTGACTTAATACCGATTCGCGTTACAAACACATCGCTATTAGCAAATGAATTTAGCTCTAGTCTCATCGTATTAGCATAATCAAAGACACAAACTGCTAGCAATTAGGTTCTTAAAAAGCACCTTATCAAATAATAAAAAAATGCTATTTAACAACTCGAAATGGATTAGGTTTTGGTTTAGATTCTTCAAGTTGTTGAGATAAAGACTCACGCTGTGCCTGATATTGAGGCTCATCTTCAAATCCCATCCCAATACCATTTTCACGAGCATAAATTGCTTCAATTGCCGCCATTGGAACCACAATATGCTGAGGTACACCTGAAAAGCGAGCATTAAATTCAATTTGTTCATTATTTGCTAAATATTGCCCAACTGACTGTGGTGCAATATTTAATATTATTTGATTATTTTGAATAAACTCTTGCGGTACTAATACACCATGTATCGATGTATTAACCACAATATAAGGTGTTAATTCATTATCTAAAATCCAATCATAAAAAGCCCTAAATACATAAGGCCGATGTGGTGACATTTGTTCAAGTTCCATTAAGATTACCTTGTTTAAAGTTATTATAAATGAAAATAAATTATGCTCTTATTCTTTTTTCTTCTTCGGTTAATGAACTAACAAAAGCAGGGCGTTCAAAAATTCGTGACATGTAAGCTAAATAATTCTTTTCAGCCACTTTGGGTAATTCAATACCAAGTAATGGTAAGCGCCAAAGTAATGGTGCAAAATAACAATCACATAATGTGAAATCATCACTCATAAAATAGTCTTTTTCTTTAAACATAACCGAAATTGAAACCAAATCATCAACAAGATTCTTTCGTGCTATTTTTGCTGCATCGCTATTAGGGTTGGCAATAATTGTTTCATAAGCACTATACCACTCTTTTTTAATGCGATACATTGTTAATCGTGAATTAGCTCGAACAATTGGATAAACTGGCATTAATGGTGGATGAGGAAAACGTTCATCTAGATACTCTAACGCAATATGAGGCTCATATAACGTAAGATCGCGGTCAATTAATGTTGGAATTGATCCATAAGGATTAAGATCCAATAATTCCTGAGGTAAATTATCCGCCGTTACAAATTCTATCTCAGCAGTTACCCCTTTTTCTGCCAGAACAAGACGAATCTGATGTCCGTAAATATCTGTTGTATCACAAAATAATGTCATCACAGAACGTTTATTAACAGCAACAACCATATCCACTCCAAATGTATAAAATTAAAATAATTCTCACTAACAACTATTCTAACAAATCGAATAACAAATTTGTTAAAAAAAATGAATTTTCTTACATTCTTTTCATTAAAAATATAGTTTTGTAAAAAAATTTCAGGAAAACCTGCGTTTTAGTATAAAAATTTAAAATAAAAAAAGCAGATAACTCTGGGTTTGAAACAAACTTGTAATATTGAACTTAAGTCGGGTAAGGACACAACATTACTGTCGTGCCCTTCCCTAAGAACTGTACGAGCGAATTTCTCCGCATACAGCTCAAGCCTTTCAATTGACTTTAATAAGCCAATTTCACTACCTCTAAGTTCAGTGCATGAACTTTTTTGTGGCAATTAGGATGAAGTAATATCCTATTTTTGAGCGTGTCCGCCCCTCTGTGCATTTTGTAGATAATATGATGGTCATGCCACCCCGTCTCTTTTGTGATTGGAAGTTGACATAAGCCACAAAGGCCTCTTTGCGTCTTATACAGCATTTGCCATTTATGTCTATGTGAAAATTCTTCATATAGCCTTTTCTGGTATAATGTTTCGCCATATAATTCTCATTCCAGTAAAAACGGATTGTAATCTGATTTTATCTTGATATGTCGTTTAATTGCCGTCTTACTACATTGCAATAGTTCAATCCATTTATCCATACCATGGCGGTCTTTTATTATTGTGCCAAAGTTCCATATCCGAGTTGCCGTCGTTTTAAAGTATTTCTCTTTAATCCAACGTTTCCCCTTTTTGCTATTGTAAACACCCCAAACTTAGCACACAACTCACGTAGAAAATCATGTTGCTTGTTTTAGTGTTTTATACTCAATCGGTGTCATGTTATTTAATGCCTCATGCG
>NZ_FMBA01000016.1 GCF_900094935.1 Gilliamella intestini | reverse complement strand
TGACTTCATCGAGCTTTTCAACTAGGTTTTCTGCATAAGTGATATCATGTCGTTGTCCTTCAGAAAGCTCAAAACAAATAGGCAAACCACCACTATCAACCGCAAGATGAATTTTAGTTGAATGACCACCACAGCTCTGACCTATTTGCTCACAATGCTCCGTTGCAGCGCCTGTACTGTGTTGATGAGCCCTGATAATTGAGCCATCTAGGAACACCCATTCAAAATCCGCTAGTTGTGATAAATGTTTGAAAATATCAACTAATATTCCTTTTTTAGACCACAAATTAAATCGTCTATAGACGGTGCTCCATTCACCGAACTCTTTTGGCAAATCTCGCCAAGCAATACCGCCGGTTCTCATTCGGAAAAGGATCCCTTCAAACGTCATCCGATGCTCGGATTTATTATAAACTCGGCCGGTATTTTTCATTATTTGTAGTAGCTTTTCCCACCGTTTATCTGTTAGCATTGTTCTTGGCATGATGAATCGAGTTATGGTTGTTTTTTGCAGAATTATTATAACTCACATCATGCCGTCTAAAAAATAATCACGGAAGATCAACACGCTCTAATCTTTATCTACATAAAGATTCTATAAAAAGAGGTTTATTTTCATAACACACTTTTATTTTCTGTAAAAAAGATTATCTTATTAGACACTTAAGATAATTTTCCCCTAATTGATTAAAAAATGAAATTATATGGCCTTTCTAACACTAAAATTAGCTGTGCATTGATATCTGCATGTATAAGTACCCCTTACAACACTACTCGTTTTATAAAAGATTTAATTGCCGGAATAACTGTTGGTATTATAGCAATACCATTAGCAATGGCACTGGCAATCGCTAGTGGTGTACCTCCTCAGCATGGCCTATATACTGCAATTATAGCGGGATTTGTAATTGCATTAACAGGTGGTTCAAAGTTTAGTGTTTCTGGGCCTACAGCAGCCTTTGTAGTTATTTTATATCCTGTATCATTACAATATGGATTATCGGGGTTATTTATTGCAACATTACTGTCTGGTATATTTCTTGTATTAATGGGATTGATTCGATTAGGTCGATTAATTGAATATATCCCATTACCGGTTGTATTAGGTTTTACTTCAGGCATTGCTATCACTATCGCGACCATGCAAATAAAAGATTTTTTTGGTTTAACGCTTGAACATATGCCAGAAAGTTATATTAGTAAAGTTATTGAACTAATTAAAACGCTACCAACTATTAATATTGCTGACACTATGGTCGGTGTAGTAACACTGACTGTGTTAATCGTATGGCCAAAACTAAGGCTTAAAATATCAGGACATTTACCGGCACTGATTGCTGGCGTTATTGTCATGTTTATTTTTAATCAATTTGGCTATCAAATTGAAACGATTGGTTCACGATTTACCTATACACTAGCTGATAATACGATAGGTCATGGCATACCCTCTGTATTACCAGAATTTGTTTTACCTTGGCAGCATGCTGAATTTAATTGGGATTGGTCAACACTGACCGCCTTATTACCGATTTCGTTAACCATGGCAATGTTATGCGCAATTGAATCACTACTTTGTGCTGTCGTATTAGATGAAATGACACACACTAAACATCACTCAAATAGCGAACTGATTGGCCAAGGGTTAGGAAATATTATTGCACCCTTTTTTGGTGGCATTTCAGCAACAGCAGCTATCGCGCGGTCGGCGGCAAATGTCAAAGCCGGTGCAACATCGCCGATTGCTGCCGTTTTGCATTCACTCGTTGTGTTACTTGCACTAATTTGCTTTGCACCTGCATTATCGTTTATCCCACTTTCTGCTATGGCGGCATTGTTACTTATCGTCGCATGGAATATGAGCGCGGTTCAACGCGTCATTTATATTATAAAATATGCGCCAAAAGATGATATATTGATTATGCTTATTTGCATGTCGCTCACAGTACTATTTGATATGGTGATTGCAATTACACTTGGGATTGTGCTTGCATCAATTCTATTTATGCGCCGTATTGCTCGAATGACTCGCTTAGTTGAGCTAAATCGCAGTGACGATAAAACTTTAGTGTTACGTATTAATGGGCCACTGTTTTTTGCTGCTGCTGAACGCACATTTTTAGAGATCTATCAAAAGATTAATGGATATAAGCACATAGTGCTACAATGGGATGCTGTACCTATTCTTGATGCTGGTGGGCTCAATGCTTTAATACATTTTATTGATGAACTACCTGAAGATGTTGATTTATCAATTTGTGAGTTACAATTTCAACCACTAAAGACACTAGCTCGTGCAAAAATAGTTCCTATTTCTAATAAACTGATGTTCTATTCAACATTAGATGAAGCACTGAAAGATAAAACTAAGCCTTAATAACTAATTCACTGTGCAGTGAAAGTTTGAATAAAACTAATTACTGTGCAGTAAATTGAGTCTTGACTATCTTTTTTCATTTCCTAAATTATTTTTGATATGTTGTGAACTTAAAATCGGGTAAACTAACAAATAAACTATCAATTAGCTGTAGAAATTCCATAAGCAAAGTAGATAATGTAATGAATGAACAATTAAAAACTAATAACCCAAATATCAACACCAAAAGAGCCATTCGTAGTTTTGTTTTGCGGCAAGGTCGTTTAACAAAAGGCCAAGAACAGGCATTAATAAGTTTATGGCCGGTATTTGGTATTAAATATGATGCAAATTCACCAATAGTTTTTGAATCTAACAAACAGGCTGTTCTTGAAATTGGATTTGGTATGGGTGCTTCGTTAATTGAAATGGCTAAAAATGCACCTGATAAAAATTTTTTAGGAATCGAAGTCCACAAACCCGGCGTTGGTGCTTGTTTAATGGCAATTGAAGAAAATCAATTATCAAACTTAAAAGTGATGTGTCACGATGCTGTTGAAGTATTAGAAAATATGATCCCTAATCATACATTAGACAAAGTACAAATTTTTTTCCCTGATCCTTGGCATAAAGCAAGACATAATAAGCGCCGCATTATTCAACCCCAATTTGTACAGTTAATTCGACAAAAATTAAAATTAGGTGGGATTTTGCATCTAGCTACTGATTGGCAACATTATGCAGAACATATGTTAGAAGTTTTAACCCAAGCGGAAGGATTTGAAAATTTATCACCAACGGGAGATTACATTCCTAGACCAGATGATAGGCCAATTACAAAATTTGAAAAGCGAGGGAAAAATCTTGGTCATGGTGTTTGGGATTTGCAATTTATGAAAAAATAATGGATAAATAGCAATCCATTAAGGAACCATTATACAAAATGAAATAATTGATTTATTACCGTCGCCCTGTTGAAGCTTATAACTCAACCCCATTAACACAGGTAAAAATAATCTATTATTCAAGTAGCACGATTTTATTTTAGATTATCTACATAAATAAGGTTGGTTCAAAAATGATAAACAAGCACTACCAATTAGATAAAATTGTTATATTAAGTCGTCATGGTATTCGCACACCGTTACAAAATACACTTGAACTTCTTGAACAAGCAACACCATTTAAATGGCCTAAATGGCAACACCCTTATGGTTATTTAACAACCCGAGGGGGTGCTTTAGAAGTCTATTTTGGACACTATTTATCACAATGGCTTGAAACCCATAACATAAAACTTTCGGTAATTGCTCCAAAAATATTTGTTTATGCTAATAGCCTACAAAGAACAGTCGCAACCGCACAATTTATTATTGCCGGTGCTTATGCAGGTTATGATATTGCAATTAACCATAAATATCCAATCGAAAAGATGGATCCTATTTTTGATCCAAGCCTAAGAGATGATTCACCAGAATTAAAACAAGCAGTATTACATGACATTGAACAAACCAATCAAGTAGAGTCCATTTTTAAAAATTTAGCTTCCGCTTATGAAGTTTTATCTGATATTTTAGATTATCGACATTCAACATTATATGCTAAACACCAATGCCCATTAGCTGATATTCCGCTTAAGCTTCATCTGGAAAAAAATGAAGAGCCAGCATTACTTGGCGCACTAGCGATAGGCGCATCAGCGGTTGATGCCTTTTTATTACAATATTATTCAGCATTTCCTAAAGAACATATTGCATGGGGAAGAATAAATGACTTAGCCCAGTGGCAACAAATCGTTCAGCTTCGTAATCAATATATTAATTTAATATGCCACACTAAAACACTGGCAAAACATTCTGCTACGCCCATCATCAATACTATAGACAA
Organism: Gilliamella intestini; assembly: GCF_900094935.1. Lineage (GTDB taxonomy): Bacteria > Pseudomonadota > Gammaproteobacteria > Enterobacterales > Orbaceae > Gilliamella > Gilliamella intestini. The sequence continues at coordinate 45,618 of NZ_FMBA01000016.1, read as the reverse complement.
TCTTATGCAACAAGATAATACAGTAAACTTACTTGTAGGGCACGATAGTACAATTGCATCATTGCTAGGGGCATTAGAGTTTGAAACTTATCAACTACCAAAGCAATTTGAAAGCACACCAATAGGTGGAAAAGTCGCTTTACAACGTTTTCGTCACCTATCTACCGGAGAATACTTTTTTAAAGCTGAATATATTTATCAAAGCTTTGAACAACTCCATAATGGACAAGTACTGAATGCGGATAATCCACCACAGCATTATCAACTTCAACTAAAAAATGCAGCGATTAATAATGAGGGTTATTATAGTTGGTCAGATTTTGAGGAACGAATAAAATCTTTCAAAATTAACTAATTATCGTTAAATTATTCAATGTCGCCTAAAATTGAATAAGCTAATAACGATAAACAAACAAAGATTATAATAACAAAAATTTTGTTAAAAACTTTCAGGAAAGGTATTCGTTTCAGTATAAAACAAACACGAAATGTAATCGATTTTAAGAAAGATTGCGTTTTATTGGCTAAAATCTATTCTAATTAATTAACCTAAATCTTCTTTTTAAGTAAACCACTCATAAATCATGATGGTTATTATCATAAAAAGATTAAGATTATACATAAACACACACCTTTCCTGAAAGTTTTTGACAGAATCAATTATAACACTTAATGTAAACGATTTCATAAAATGTTATCTAGATCACTTTTTACAACCTTCTTTAATGTTATTATCTCTTTTAACAAATAATTTTCCTAATCTTAAAAAAAATGTAATCGATTTCTAAATGGGTGTGTTAATCATTTAAAGCCTAACAAAGGAAGTTCATTATGAATCAAAAAACAAAATTATCACTAAGTAATAAGAATTATTGGGTATTTAGTATCTACTTCTTTCTTTACTTTTTTATTATGGGCGCATATTTCCCATTTTTTCCTGTTTGGTTAAAAATGAATGGTCTAGATGAAGCAAATACTGGATACGTTTTTTCATTTATTTCATTATTTGCGCTTTTTTTTCAACCTTTGTTTGGATTGATTTCTGACAAATTAGGATTAAAAAAACATCTTCTTTGGGCTATCACACTACTTCTTGTACTATTTGGTCCATTTTTTATCTTCGTTTTGGGACCATTACTTCAATTTAATGTTACCTTGGGCGCAATTGTTGGAGGGCTTTATCTTGGTATGGTTTTTAGTGGTGGAGCACCAGCCATTGAAGCGCTTGTTGAAAAAATCAGTCGGCGCAGTGGATTTGAATTTGGTCGTAGCCGTATGTTTGGTTGTTTTGGTTGGGCAATTTGTGCTTCATTTGTGGGAATTATGATTTCTAAAGATGTCAATGCTGTTTACTGGTTATGTTCAGGATTTGCATTGATTCTTTTATTTTTAGTCAAAATTGCTGATCCAGCAAAAACAACAACGACTGAAGTTGTTGAGCAAATGGGGCTAAATAAACCTGAACCATTTAATTTAAAACTTGCCATTAATTTGCTAAAAATGCGCAAAACCTGGTTTTTTATGCTATACATTATTGGCGTTGCCTGTACTTATGATGTATTTGATCAACAATTTGCTAACTTTTTTACCTCATTTTTTTCTAGTGAACAAGCCGGACGAGAAGCATTCGGTTATGTCACAACGCTTGGTGAGTTTTTAAATGCCACTGTTATGTTTTTTGCACCACTGATTGTAAAGAAAATTGGCAGTAAAAATACATTACTTGTTGCCGGCACTATTATGTCTATTCGTATTACGGGATCGGCATTTGCTAGCTCAGCAGTTGAAGTTGTTATACTCAAAACTTTGCATATGTTCGAAGCACCTTTATTACTTGTTGGCGCTTTTAAATATATTACTAAACACTTTCCTATTCGCTTATCGGCAACTGTTTACTTAATTGCATTTTGTTTTGCAAAACAATTATCTATCATGTTTATGTCCACTTTTGCGGGGTTAATGTATGTTAAAATAGGTTTCGAAGGAGCATATTTAATCCTTGGCTTGATCGCATTTAGTTTTACGCTTATTTCATCCTTTACATTATCAGGGCGTGGACCATGGGATCTGTGGAAACATAAAAGCAGTGAAGGGTCTGAAGATTAGCAGACACTCACTATAACTATTATTGAATTAGATGAAGGTTTTATTATGAAAATATTAGTAACTGGTGGTTGTGGATATATAGGAAGTCACACATGTGTTCAACTAATTAAATCTGGCTACACACCAATTATTATTGATAATTTGTTTAACAGCAAAGCATCAGTACTAGATAGAATGCAAAAAATTACTGGGCAATCTGTCATTTTTTATCAAGGCGATGTATGCGATGAAAAACTATTAACTAAGATTTTTTCAGAACATGACATTAAAGCGGTGATCCATTTTGCTGGTTTAAAAGCAGTCGGTGAATCGGTTCACAAACCGCTAGAATATTATGAAAATAATGTTTACGGCAGTATTGTACTAATGAAGGCAATGCGAGCTGCAGGCGTTAAACAGTTAGTATTTAGTTCGTCGGCCACTGTTTATGGCGAACTTGCTCCTGTACCTTATGTTGAAACATTACCACAAGGTTTACCAACTAGCCCATATGGAAAAAGTAAATTAATGGTAGAGCAATGTATTATGGATTTGGCCGTTGCTGAACCTGATTGGTCACTGACTTTACTACGCTATTTTAACCCTGTTGGCGCACACCCAAGCGGATTAATGGGTGAAGATCCACTTGGTATTCCTAATAATCTTATGCCTTATATTACCCAAGTTGCTGTTGGCAAACGTGAATCATTAGCTGTTTTTGGTAATGATTATCCAACAACGGATGGCACTTGTGTTCGTGACTTTATCCATGTTGTTGATTTGGCCGATGGGCATATCGCAGCACTCAAAACCGATCAAAATAAAGCTGGTGTGCATATTTACAATTTAGGCTCAGGTGTTGGTTATAGCGTATTACAAGTCATTAAAGCTTTTGAAAAAGCATCAGGAAGACCTCTTAATTGGCATTTTGCTCCAAGACGAGCAGGTGATTTACCAGCATTCTGGGCTGATGCGAATAAAGCTGAGCAAATATTAGGTTGGAAAACCAAACTCACGCTTGATGACATGGTAAAAGATTCATGGAATTGGCAATCAAATAACCCTCAAGGCTATCCTGATTAATAATACATTTCATAAAACATACAAAATTAACAGAAGAGGCAAAAATGGATATTTTTAACCCAGTTGACCATCCTCATCGTCGTTATAATCCATTGACCAACCAATGGGTGCTTGTTTCACCTCATAGGGCAAAACGCCCATGGCAAGGACAACAAGAAGTATTAAACGAAGAACAAAAACCAAGTTACGAACCAACTTGTTTTTTGTGCTCAGGTAATAAACGGGTAACTGGAGATATCAACCCTAATTATAAGGGAACATTTGTTTTTACAAATGATTTTGCAGCACTAATGGAAAATACACCAGAATCTCCCAAAAACACCGATCCATTATTCCAAATGCAAAGTGCAAAAGGTACTAGTCGAGTTATCTGTTTTTCACCCGATCACAGCAAAACATTACCTGAACTTGATTTACCAGCAATTGAAGGAGTAATTAAAACTTGGATAAAACAGCAGCAAGAGTTAGGCGAAAACTATCCTTGGGTACAAGTGTTTGAAAACAAAGGATCAGCAATGGGGTGCTCTAACCCTCACCCACATGGGCAAGTTTGGGCTAATAGTTTTTTACCGAATGAAATTGTGTGCGAAGATCTAAATATGCGTAATTACTTTGAAAAGTATCATCGCAATTTATTGGTTGATTATGCCCAAAAGGAACTTATTAATCGTGAACGAATCGTTGTAGAAACTAAGTATTGGCTAGCCGTTGTTCCTTTTTGGGCAATATGGCCATTTGAAACCTTATTATTACCAAAAATTCACATTCCACAATTAACCCAATTAAATGACGAACAACAAAGTGATTTAGCTATTGCGCTCAAAAAATTAACGAGTCGCTATGATAATTTATTTCATTGTTCTTTCCCATACTCTATGGGCTGGCATGGTGCGCCATTTATACAAGATAAAAATGATTATTGGCAAGTACATGCACATTTTTATCCCCCTTTATTACGTTCCGCCACAGTAAAAAAATTTATGGTAGGTTACGAAATGTTAGCCGAAGTACAACGTGATTTAACCCCAGAGCAAGCAGCTGAAAGATTACGTAACGTTAGTGATGTGCATTATAAAGACAAAAAGGATAAATAGATGAACGCATTAATCAAAGCAACTACACAAGCATTTGAATCTAAATTTGACTATAAACCCGATACACTTATACAAGCCCCCGGTCGTGTAAATTTGATTGGCGAGCATACCGATTATAATGATGGTTTTGTTTTACCTTGTGCTATCAATTATCAAACGATAATAAGTTGTCACAAACGTTCAGATAATCTTATTCGAGTTATTGCGGTTGATTACGATAATCAACAAGATGAATTTTCTTTAGATTCTCCTATTGAAAAGCATTCGGATTATATGTGGGCTAACTACATACGTGGAGTGGTAAAACACTTAAAAAAATATGCAAATAATATCCATGGCGTCGATTTTGCTATTAGTGGAAACGTTCCTCAAGGGGCAGGACTAAGTTCATCAGCATCTCTAGAGGTTGCGGTAGCTAAAATGTTCCAAGTCCTTTACAACTTGGCTTTAGATGGCACCAAATTAGCATTAATTGGTCAAGAGGCTGAAAACCAATTTGTTGGTTGCAATTGTGGCATCATGGATCAACTAATATCCGCTCTTGGACAAAGCCAACATGCATTGTTAATTGACTGTCGTTCATTAGAAGTTAAACCTGTCTCAATTCCTAAAGATTTTGCTGTGGTTATCATCAATTCAAATATCAAACGTGGATTAATTGATAGCGAATATAATACCCGACGCAAGCAATGCGAGGCCGCAGCTAAAGCGCTTGGTGTAAAAGCATTACGTGATGCATCGTTAGATGATTTAAAACAAATTGAAAGTACGCTCGATCCAATTGCTTATAAACGTGCTCGCCATGTGATAACTGAAAACGAACGGACGATAAAAGCAGCCCAAGCCCTTACAAATGGTGATTATAAATTATTATCAAATCTAATGGCACAAAGCCATAATTCCATGCGCGATGATTTCGAAATTACCGTACCTGCTATTGATTACCTTGTTGAAATTATCCACAATGTTATTGGTGAACAAGGTGGCGTACGTATGACTGGAGGAGGCTTTGGTGGTTGTGTGGTCGCTTTAGTGTTAAAAGATAAAGTTGACGATGTTAAAACGATAGTTAACCACAATTATGTTAAAAAGTTTGGTATTAAAGAAGACTTCTATATCTGCCACCCAAGTGAAGGAGCTAACGTGATATGCCTATAAAACAGATAATCACACTTTCAAACAAGCACGGTATGCAAATTAAACTATCAAACTGGGGTGCCACGTGGCTCTCTTGTATATTGCCTGTTGATGGACAAAACCGTGAAGTATTACTGGGTTGCCAAACTTTCGAACAATATGAAAAGCAAGATGCTTATTTAGGTGCTACAATTGGCCGATACGCTAACCGTATTGCCAATGCGACAATTGATATTGACAATAGACACTACCCACTTGTGGCTAATCAAGGTGTAAACCAGTTACATGGAGGCAAGTTAGGTTTTGATAAACAACTATGGCACATTCAATCTCAATCTGATCAACAAATCACATTTACTTTAACATCCCCCGATGGCGATCAAGGTTTCCCCGGTGAACTTAATGTTGAAGCTATCTATCAATTGACTGATGACAATAAAGTTGTTATCAAATTTAAAGCAACAACAACCAAAACAACGCCAGTTAACTTAACCAATCATGCTTACTTTAATCTGGATGGAGAAACTAGCAAAGATATCCTTAATCACTCCTTGCAAGTTAATGCCAACTTATACCTACCTGTTGATAGCAATGGTATTGCGAGTAATGATTTGGTTTGTGTTACCCAAAATGATATGGATTTGCGTAAACCAAGGCTAATATCTGACAGATTATTAGCAAGCCTTGATCGACAAATTACTAGCGGTTACGATCACGCTTATTTATTGGATAAAAATCAAGCTATAGCCGCTCAGCTCATTTCATCTGATAAAAAAGTAACAATGAATGTTACTACAACCAAACCTTCATTACAGATTTATACAGGTAACTTTTTACAACATACACCAAACCGGAATAATAGTGAATATGGAAATTTTGCTGGCATAGCATTAGAAAGCCAATTTTTACCGGACAGCCCTAATCACCCAGACTGGCCACAACCAAGCTGCTTTTTACAACCAAAACAAATATATGAACATCACACTGCTTACCAATTTTTTATAAATTAATAAGTTACTTGACTTAATTATTGCCGTATATTAATAACATCTAGTTTTTTCATGTTTACATTACTAGAAATCCAGTAAATTGAGCAAAAGAATTTTGCACGGCTAAACTAACAATCCTAAGTAAAATTAGGTATGATACAGTCATCATACCTAATGGATAATATTAAATATGAAAAGCAAAAGTTTAACTGCTATTTTCCCGGGTACTTTTGATCCCATTACTAATGGTCATATTGATCTTGTTACACGAGCTTCGTTACTATTTCCTCGATTAATTGTCGCTATTGCCGAAAATCCTAATAAAAAAACACTCTTTACTTTAGAAGAACGCGTAAATTTAGCGTCAACAGCAGTCGAACATTTACTCAATGTCGAAGTTATTGGCTTTGACAATTTAATGGCTAATTTTGCACAAACCCATAATGCCACAGTTATCGTTCGAGGCGTTCGTACAACACATGATTTTGAATACGAAAGGCAACTTGCCGAAATGAATCGTGCATTAAAATCTGATTTAGACACTATCTTTTTAATGCCATCAATTGCAATGGGATTTATTTCATCGACAATAGTAAAAGATGTTGCCTACCATGGTGGCGATATAACAAATTTAGTACCACTGCATGTCAAAACAGAATTATTAAAACGCTTAACATAAATAAAAACGTCTATGGTTAATTTTTATACTCCACAAAGAAAAAAGTTTACATCACAAAAATTGACAGTAACTATCTCATCTTTAGATGCCTTTGGGCAAGGCGTAGCCAATCATAAAGGTAAAACAATTTTTGTAAAATCAGCCTTGCCTGATGAAACCGTTGATATTGAGTTAACTGAAAATAAAAAAAATTATGCTAAAGCCAAAGTCATTAAATATCATAATCAAAGCAAATACCGCGTTAAACCTCTATGTGAATATTATCAACAATGTGGAGGTTGTGAGCTACAACATATTGCACCACAGATGCAACAACAAGCAAAATACGATGCGTTAATAAATCTACTACAAAAAGAAACAGGACAACCTTTAACAAATATCGTTAAAAATTCACCACATATTATTGCCGATCAGCCTTATCATTATCGTCGACGGGCAAGAATTTCAATTAATATCGTTAAAGGCCAATTAGCAATTGGATTTCGCCAAGCAGAATCCAATCAAATAATCAATATCGAACATTGTCCAGTATTAGTTGACGAATTAGATTCATTGCTAACGCCATTACAAAGCATACTCAATAACATAAAACAGAAGAAAGCACTGGGTCACGTTGAACTAATTTCGGTCGATAGCGGTATTATTCTTGTTTTAAGGCACACTATACCTCTAAGCAATCATGATGTTAACCTATTAAAAGAATTCGCTGAAAATAACAATATTTCACTTTATTTTCACGGCAACGATTTAATACATATTACCGGTAATACTGAGCATTTTTATTTAATTAATCATTTAAAATTAACATTCAGTCCTCTCGATTTTATTCAAGTAAATTGTAAAATTAATCAAAAGATGATCGAGCAGGCGCTTAACTGGCTAACGTTACAACCAACAGATCGGGTTTTAGATCTGTTTTGCGGAATGGGTAATTTTTCGTTACCTATAGCAAAACTAAGTAAAACTGTAACGGGTGTTGAAGGCGTTGATACCTTGGTTGAAAAAGCAAAATTCAACACTATATTAAATAATACTGAGATTTGTGCGGAAACCAATTTTTTAACTAGCAATTTAGATGATACTCAACAATTTTCGATATGGAGTCAATCACAATATAATAAAGTATTATTAGATCCAGCAAGAGCTGGTGCATTTAATGCAACAATTGAAATCGCAAAATTGGCTCCGTCAAAAATTGTTTATATATCGTGTAATCCTGCTACACTTGCACGAGATAGCAAAGAACTTATCGATGCAGGATATCAAATTGCTCAAGTTGCTATTTTAGATATGTTTCCGCAAACCAAACACATTGAATCAATGTTGTTGTTAATAAAATCAGGGACATAAGTTATGGTATCGATTAGAGGCGCACACCAACATAGCGAAGAACATTATCCACTTACCCAGTTTGATGTTGAACGATGGGCAAAACAAGAGTTATTACTAACTAACCCCGCATCTTATACAAAATTTAGAGAAGTCTGGGACTTTTGTTTTGAAAGTAGCGCAGGCGCACCTGAGCAAGTCTATTGTTTTCAAAACTCAATAGAAATGGTTGAAATATTAGCAACACTTAATATGGACATCAATAGCTTATGTGCTGCTTTATTACTTCCTTTTGTTGATAGCAAAATAATTCGTCGAGAAGATATTCCTGAAGATTTCGATCGTGAAATTTCTCATATTATTTCAAGCATTGTCAGAATGAAAGAAATTCGCCAACTACGCGCAATTCGTAGCGGCAGTGCAACCACTGAACAAATTGATAGTATTCGCCGCATGTTACTGGCAATGGCAAATGACTTTCGCAGTGTTATTATAAAATTGGCAGAACGCATTACCTATTTGCGCAATTTAATCAATGCACCGCAAGAAGAACAAGTGCTTGCAGCTAAAGAGTGTTTTAATATCTATGCACCTTTAGCTAATCGCTTAGGCATAGGACAATTAAAATGGGAGCTAGAGGATTTTTGCTTCCGCTATTTACATCCTAATGAATATCATTTTATTGCTAAAAAATTACATGAAAAACGATTAGATCGTGAATTATATATCAACCAATTTGTTAATCATTTACAAGATCTAATGAACCAAGATCACGTTCGTGCTGAAGTTTATGGTCGCCCAAAACATATTTATAGTATATGGCGGAAAATGGAACATAAACATCTTAAGTTCGAAGATCTCTATGATATTCGGGCTGTGCGTATTATCAGCGATAGTATCGAAGATTGTTATAACGCATTAGGCATTGTGCACAGTCATTACAAACATATCGCCAAAGAATTTGATGATTATGTTGCCAACCCTAAACCGAATGGTTATCAATCAATTCATACGGTTGTTTATGGTCCACAAGATAAAACAATTGAAATTCAAATCCGTACTGAACAAATGCACAACGATGCAGAACTAGGCGTTGCCGCTCATTGGAAGTATAAAGAAGGCAGTACGGATAAAATGACCGCTTATGATCAGCGAATTTCTTGGCTGCGTAAATTATTAACATGGCAACAAGAAATGTCAGAAAGCGGCGAAATCCAGGAAGCGGTCCGTAGTCAAATTTTTGATGACCGAGTTTATGTATTTACGCCTAAAGGTGATGTGGTTGACTTACCAGCAGGTTCAACTCCGCTTGATTTCGCTTACCATATTCACAGTGATGTTGGACACCGTTGTATTGGTGCAAAAGTTAGTGGACGAATTGTACCATTTACCTACCGCTTAAAAATGGGTGATCAAATCGAAGTTATTACTCAAAAACATCCTAACCCAAGCCGTGATTGGCTAAATCCTAACACAGGATTTATTAACAGTAGCCGAGCCAGAGCTAAAATTCAAACTTGGTTTAAAAAACAAGATCGACATAAAAATATTGCTGCTGGTCAACAAATTTTAGAGCATGAGCTTGAACCTTTAAATATTAGTATAAAAAGTGTTGAAAAAATCCTAATCAACAAATATAACGCACATTCATTTGACGAAGTGCTTGCTGGTATTGGTAGTGGTGATGTAAGAATTAACCAATTAGTTAACTTCATCAATGCACAATTTAATAAACCCACTGCTGAAGAAGCCGACGAAGCTGTATTAAAACAAATTGCTCAAAAATCAAATATACAAACTAAAAATACCAATAAAACTAATAATAAAAAAGGAAGTGAAATTATTATTGAGGGTGTGGGTAATTTAATGTACACCATAGCAAATTGCTGTCGCCCTATTCCTGGTGATCCCATTGCAGGATTTGTTACCCAAGGACGAGGGATCTCAATTCATCGTGCTGATTGTGAACAATTGCAAGAGCTTAAAAATCATGCTCCTGAACGTATTACCCATGCAGTATGGAACAGCAATACCTACTCAAGCTACACCATGGTAGTACAAATTGTTGCAAACGATCGAAGTGGTTTATTACGAGATATTACTACTGTTTTGGCTAATGAAAAGGTAAATGTTCTAGGACTAATTAGTCGCTCAGATATGAAACAACAACTAGCAACAATCGATGTCGATATGGAAATATTTGACCAAGACTCGTTAAATCGAGTACTCAATAAAATCAAACAACTACCCGATGTTGTTGAAGCAAAACGTTTTCAAGGCTAACTAACATGAAAATCGCCACTTTTATAATATTAGTGGCGATTGAATGGCAATCCTTAACCTTTAGACTTTCTTTCTAAAATTTCAAATCGGCATAAATAACGATTTTTATCATCAGGTTGATGGATTTCTTGATGAATAACTTGCCACTGTTCAGTTAAATAATCAGGAAAATAAGTATCACCCTGCAATTTAGCATCGATATGAGTCAAATACAGCCGATCGACTAAAGGTAATGCTTGATGATAAATATTACCACCACCAATAATAAATGCCTCATCAGCATCCTGCGTTTGAGCTAATAATATAGCCGTATCAATCGATTGTACCCAACTAACATTTGAAACTAAATTAGAGTCATGAAAGGCTTGTCTTGAAATAATAATATTGTGTCGAGCAGGTAACGGGCGTCCAATAGACTCAAATGTCTTACGCCCCATAATAACAGGTTTATTAAGCGTATTTTTTTTAAACCATGCCAAATCTGCAGGTAAATGCCAAGGCATTTGATTATTTAAGCCAATTACACGATTATTAGCCATGGCTACAATAATACTTAATATCATATTCAATCCTTTACACATACCCTAAAGATTTTATTTGCTGGTTAACATTTTCAGGAAAAATAGTTTGACTCCAAAGTCGCTCACTTAAAGAAAGTAATGACTCTTTTTGCCCTGCAACGATCCAATTGGCTAGTTCGGTAGCAACATCAGGATAGATTATTGGCTTTGGAGAAGGTAACGATAACCAATACTTAAGCTTGATACAATTTAAGTGTTCCATAATTGTTGCCATATCAAGAGATCGTAAACATTGAGCATTATAAATTTGTTCAAATTGACCAGCAACAGGTTTAGTAAGAATCTTTTTGCCTAGTGTTAATGCTTCAGAAATCAATGCAAAACCTGTATTTGAAATAATCCCAGAGCAACTTACTAACGCTTTGGTAAAATTATCACGACCAAGGGGATGAAAATGAATATTACCTTGTTGAGATTCTAATTTTATATCAGGATGAAAACAGATAAATTGATAATTCTGAAATTGTTTTAACATCGCAATGATTTCATCCAAGCCTTCAAACGGCAAATAAACCACAATATTGCCATCTTCTGTTGGTGCAGCTTGAAATGAATCAATCATTGGCGGTAGTAACTTATGCCCAAAATGAAACCAATGTAGACCAATTGGTTTAGTAACTGGCGCATAATATTTCATAATGACATTAGCGACTAATCCATATTCTTTAGGCTTAAGATATTGACATACAGCTTGATTGCTTATTCCTAAACATTCACGGTGTTGATGATGCGCAGCCCAAGCGCTAACTGGTTCAAAATCGCTAATAATGCAATCATACTTTGACAAATCAAGCTCACGTACATCTTTAATCAGCCTGAAAGCGCGAATCCGTTGTACCGTTTTGCGAAAATTGATTTTACCATTAAGTGTAGCAAAAGTGACGCCGCGATAAGTTTTATAATCGCCAAAATCTTGCATATCAAAATAGTCTTTAGGATCACGACCACTAAAAATATAATCAACATCAGCTCCAGCTTTTTTTAACGCTTTAGCTAAAGTTCTACAACGACTGACATGGCCATTTCCTGTTCCTTGAACACCAAAGAGGATTTTCATATCTGTATTATTCGTCAATTATTATTGATAAATATCATACCAGAAGACGTCATAATTATCTTATTTTTTTGCGCATTAACTTAAAATTTCAGTGTTTTTAATATATTAATAGACAAGTCGACAAATCAACACAATTAAATTAAACTAGTTATGTCAGGGTGATGTTAAAACTTTAAGCAGGACTATTATTTATTTTACAAAAATAGTGAGATCTCAAGATGCCTATAACGTCCCAGAATAAACTAATTAGCCCAATAATTGTATTAGCATCAATGCTATTTTGGTTTAGTTATTCTTCATGGCATTTATCCAACTTACGATTATCACCAGCTTTAACTTGTCATTCTGCTCATTCCGCATTTGAATTAACAACTAAACACGAACCTATTTCTCAAAAGCAAGTTTTGATTCTACCAAAAAAACCAGTTATGTCAGCTTGTGCTTTATTTCATCAGTGTTTAAATTACAATATTTTAGCTTCTAATTTCCCTATAAGACTTTATATTTCCTCTAGCAGTGAACGATATCTGCCTATAAAGCCCATTTCACAATATAACGAATTTATTCCAGAGTTAAGACCACCACAAGCTGTTTAATTGATTTATGTAAATAAAAGCAGTAAGTAACACAATACGCAATAACCGAATTATATTGATATTTGTTTTATCAGCATAGCCTGTAGGTTATTGTTAAACTTAACTATTTTCGAGGAACATCATGAAACGTCGAAATTTTTTGATAAATATTACCGCAGCTATTGGTGGATTGGTCGCAACTAAAGCTATAGCCAAAATGGGGGACAATAACATGCATGAGACAATGTGTGACACTAATTCTGATAAATGTCAAAAAGGGGGTAATATGCACCAACACATGAACATGAACATGAATATGGACATGAGCAACAACAGCCCAATGTCACAAAAACTTTTATCAACTTCAGCACTACCACAAGGAATGAATTTACCAACTTTGGCTAACTTAAAAAATGAAAGTAACCAAGAAGGTGTTTTTGAAGCAACATTACATCTAAAATCAACCAAAATTACCTTAACGCCAGATTTAACCACAGAATTTTGGACCTATAATGGAATGATACCCGGCCCTAAAATCGAAGTATTTGAAGAAGACCATGTCAAAATCACTGTAAAAAATGAACTTACTCAACCAACGACGGTTCATTGGCACGGATTGCTCATTCCATCTGATCAAGACGGCAATCCACAAAACGAAATTCCAGCAGGAGGCAGTCGAACTTATGAATTTACCATTCCTAAAGGCACTGCTGGCACTTATTGGTACCATCCTCACGGACACAATACAGTAGCCGAACAAGTTTATCGCGGTTTAGCAGGTACATTTATTGTTCGCAGCAAACACGATCCACTAGCATCACTCCCTGAACAACATTGGTTCTTTTCAGACTTGAAATTAACTGATAAAGGCCAAATTGCTGATAACTCAATGCTTGATTGGATGAATGGACGTGAAGGCCAATTTGTATTGATAAATGGCTGTTACCGCCCAAAAATCAAAATAGACTCGGCCACACGAATCCGAGTATGGAATTCATGTTCAGGTCGATATCTTAATCTTTCTATCCCTAACTGTGACGTCTATTTAGTTGGCACTGATGGCGGATTATTAGCTAAACCTTATTTGCTTACTAAACCCTTATTATTAACCCCAGCTGAACGTGCTGAATTAATCATAATGCCAAAACAAACTAGTACCGTCTATTTACAATCAATCGGATACGATCGCAATAAAATGGGCAATGTACCACCAGAACAAGATATAATACTGGGCGAGTTAACACTCACTAAATCTGAACCAATTACCTTACCAAACACACTAAACCACCTACCTAACATGGGGCCTGCTGTCGCCCATAAATTACTGGAATATACCGAAGTAATGGACATGAAAGAGCCACGCGGGGGTGTGTTATTTTTAATTAATGGTAAACGTCATGACATGTCGCGAATTGATCTAAAAAGCAAAATTCATGATATTGAAGAATGGACAATATTCAACAACTCCCATATGGATCACAACTTCCACATCCATGGAGCACAATTTATTGTACAATCGCACGAATTAAATGGTAAAAAAACTCAGCCTGAGTACATAGCCTTAAAAGACACCATTAATTTGCGACCACACGAAAAACTCACCATCAAAATACAGCAAAACCTTCCTGGGCTTCGCATGTATCACTGTCATATTATTGAACATGAAACAACTGGCATGATGGGGCAATTAATGGTGGAATAGCCTCCTTCTTTATATTTCTTTCCTTAATTCAATTTTTTCGTATGGTTGGATTAAGGGAAGATAAATTAACAAAAACTCGCTTATTACTACCGAAAAAAAGCGAGTTTTTATAAACCTATCATCTTATTAAAATTCCTTTTATCACATTATTCCCTTTGTAATAAGGGTTTTTTCTTTTGCTAAAAAATGCTAAAATGCACGGATTATGATCGTCATTAACTACTGGCAAAAACTCAGCAAACGGTTGATTATCAAAACCGCTTTATCGCACTTATTATTAGGTGTGATTGCTGCTGGATTTGGTTTATGTCAAAACGAAGCGCTTCCATCGGAATCTGACGTTTCGCATAGTGGAATTAGTGCCATTGCATCTTTTGAACAAGATCACCAAGAAACAACAAAAAGAACGTCACAAACACTAGCATCTTCCAAAAAGCAGCATACTGTAGCATTTTTAATAACGCCTAATTATGATGATCTTTCCCCTAGCAAGGCGATCCGACTATCCCCTTATAACGGCATACGAGCTGGGCCAAAGACTACCTCTTAGAATTTACACTCAAATAAAACTAATTTTTATACAAGGCAAATGCCTTAAAATCCGTATTGAAAAATAAGAGAACAGTTATGTTATTAAAATTATTAACAAAAGTATTTGGTAGCCGTAATGAGCGTGTATTAAAAAACATGCGTAAACGAGTAGAAAGAATCAATGCCCTTGAACCTGCAATGGAAGCATTATCAGATGCCGAGCTTAAAGCCAAAACCATAGAATTTAAGGAAAAACTTGCCACTGGAACCCAATTAGACGATCTTTTAGAAGAAGCTTTTGCCGTAGTGCGTGAAGCAAGCAAACGTGTGTTTGGTATGCGTCATTTTGATGTACAGTTAATTGGCGGTATGGTATTAAACGAACGTTGCATTGCCGAAATGCGCACTGGTGAAGGTAAAACTTTAACAGCAACACTACCTGCTTATTTAAATGCTTTAACAGGCAAAGGGGTACATGTCATTACCGTCAATGACTATTTAGCACAGCGTGATGCTGAAAATAACCGCCCATTATTTGAATTTTTAGGGTTAACCGTTGGCATCAACCTACCAAACATGCCGCCACACGAAAAACGTGATGCCTACAATGCTGATATCACCTATGGTACCAACAATGAATATGGCTTTGATTATCTGCGTGATAACATGGTATTTAACAAAGAATCACGCGTACAGCGCCCACTGCATTACGCTTTAGTCGATGAAGTTGACTCAATCCTTATTGACGAAGCCAGAACGCCCCTGATTATTTCAGGACAAGCAGAAGACAGCTCAGACAAATACATTAGTGTCGACAAAATAATTCCACACCTAGTTCGACAAGAAAAAGAAGATTCTGAACAATTCCAAGGCGATGGAGACTTTTCGATTGATGAAAAATCTCGCCAAGTTAACTTAACCGAGCGTGGATTAATTAAAGTTGAAGAATTGCTCATAAAACAAGGCATCATGAAAGGTGAAGAATCACTTTACGCACCAAGCAACATCGTATTAATGCATCATGTTAATGCTGCTTTACGCGCCCATCACCTATTCCACCGCGACGTTGATTACATTGTTAAAGACAATGAAATCATCATCGTTGACGAACATACAGGTCGTACCATGGATGGCCGTCGTTGGTCTGATGGCTTACACCAAGCGGTTGAAGCCAAAGAGCACGTTAAAATCCAAAACGAAAACCAAACACTGGCTTCAATCACTTTCCAAAACTATTTCCGCTTATACGAAAAACTTGCTGGAATGACTGGTACGGCAGATACTGAAGCATTTGAATTTAATCAAATTTATGGTTTAGATACCATTGTTATCCCAACCAATCGCCCAATGCAACGAAAAGATCAATCCGATCTTGTCTACATGACAGAAAAAGAAAAAATCAACGCAATTGTGGCCGATGTACAAGAGTGTGTAAAACGCGGACAACCTGTCCTTGTTGGTACCGCCTCGATCGAAAAATCAGAGCTTGTTTCACAAGCATTTAAAAAAGCAGGTATTAAACACAATGTTTTAAATGCCAAATTCCATGCTCAAGAAGCCGAAATTATTGCTAATGCTGGTAGCAAAGGCGCAGTAACCATTGCGACCAATATGGCTGGGCGTGGTACCGACATTATGCTAGGCGGAAACTGGCAAAGCGAAATAGCAAAAATAGAAAACCCAACCCCAGAAGACATTGAGCTAGCCAAACAAGCTTGGCAAGCAAAACACGAAGAAGTGATTGCATTAGGAGGGCTGTATATTTTAGGTACTGAACGCCACGAATCACGTCGTATCGACAATCAGTTGCGTGGTCGTGCAGGTCGTCAAGGTGATCCAGGAGCTTCACGTTTTTACCTATCGCTTGAAGATCCATTAATGCGAATCTTTGCATCAGACCGCATTGGAGGCATGATGCGCAAACTAGGCATGAAAGAAGGAGAAGCTATTGAACATCCATGGGTAACCAAAGCCATTGCCAACGCACAAAAGAAAGTCGAAAGTCGTAACTTTGATATTCGTAAACAACTCCTAGAATATGACGATGTTGCCAATGATCAACGTAAAGTTATTTACCGTGAACGAAACGGCTTACTTGATAACAGCGACATAAAAGAGACCATAGACTCGATCCGAGGTGATGTATTTAACACCTTAATCGACCAATACATTCCACCACAATCAATTGAAGAAATGTGGAATATTCCGGGGCTTGAATCGGCACTAAAAACAGACTTTGATTTAGATTTACCAATAGCAAAATGGTTAGATGAAGAGCAAAATCTGCATGAAGAAACCTTGCGTGAACGTATCTTACAAATGGCGCAAGACAGATATCTAGAAAAGGAAAACATCGCAGGTGCTGAAGCATTTAGACATTTTGAAAAAAGCGTCATGCTACAAACCCTTGATACGCTTTGGAAAGAGCATTTAGCCTCGATGGATTACTTACGCCAAGGTATTCATTTACGTGGCTATGCGCAAAAAGATCCAAAACAAGAATATAAACGAGAGTCATTTAATATGTTTGCTAGCATGTTAGAATCGTTAAAATATGATGTTATTGGTATTTTAAGCCGTGTACAAATTCGCTCGCAAGAAGAAGTAGACGAAGCCGAACGACAACGTCTTGCCGAAATGGAAAAATTAATGGCTAAACAACAAGCTAACCATGAATCACTAGCAGGCATAAGTGGTGAAAGTGAAGAGCAATTAACTGGTTCGCCACAACCAATGGTAAAAGCACAAGCCAAAGTAGGACGCAACGATCCATGTCCTTGCGGTTCAGGTAAAAAATATAAACATTGTCATGGTGCTGTTAATTAAAACAAAAATTTAGTATTATTTAATAAATCAATGCCTAAATCACCGATTAAGGTCGGTGATAGAACAAAAACGGGGAAGTACTAACTTTCCCTAAGTTTACAAATAAACAAACAGGATTATGAAAAAACATACTGAAATTGCTGTAGGTATTATTCGTTCACAAAATTGTCAAATATTTATTACCCAACGCGGGGAAGACTCGCATCTTGCTGGTTTTTGGGAATTCCCTGGTGGAAAAATCGAGGTCGGAGAAACTCCATATCAAACCTTACAACGAGAAATAGCTGAAGAAGTTGACATCCATATCCACCAAGCTCAATTTTTAGATATCTTTAAACACAGTTATGATGATCGAGATATCACAATTCATGCGTATTTAGTTGAAGAATGGGATGGTTTCCCTTTTGCTAAAGAAGGCCAACCAAGTCGTTGGGTTGACCAAGAAGATCTGAATGCCGATGAGTTTCCAGATGCTAATAGACCAATTATTGAGATGCTAAAGAACTTAGATAAACAGATCTAATTTGTAGGAATTGCTCGCATTGTTTGTAGTAATTTGACAAGACTCCCATTGAATATAAAACACTAAAACTGACAACGTAATTTTCTACGCAAATTTTGCACTAACTATGAGATAGTTGCAATTATTGATTCTTCCAAAATACATATGTGGCTTCCTATTTAAATCAAAAAAAAGCACATCCATTTCTTTCAATAGATGCATTCACTTCAGCTATGCATTTAATATATGCTTTCCTTGTTAGCGTATAAAACATATATTGATATTGGATTTCTCTAATCAAAAAATGTTCTTTATAATGATAATTATTTTCATGGAAAATTGATTCTAATTTTACATGTAATTGAATTGTAAATTTATCAACTAATATATTAAGATTAGAAAAATTCAAATCTTTCATAATAAACTTTTCACTAAATTTATTTTTTTCAAAAAATTCGAACCAATCAGCACTATAATTAAAAACTTCTAGCATTTTAAAATGTTTACTAAATCTATTTCTTAACATAGTTAGTAATGGTGGTTTTAACTTTATTGGTTTCATAATCATTTAACCTCAAGCTGAGTTTGTATTATATCTAAATTTTCTTGACTGTAGAAAAACGTCGAGTTATTTATACTTCATGATTCAATTAATTCACTAAAAACGCATAAGACGTTTTCCCTGAAATCATTTTATGGGTTTTAACAGTATTATGAAAATCAATAAAACGATTAAACTTATTTTTTCTATCTTTTTTATTTTTAAATAGTTACTAGCTAGTGATTTTGCAACATTCATTAACATAAACATATGCATCACGCACATCTCCATTTCGACTTTCCCATTGGTTTATGGCAAGGAGGATTTGTTGAATTGTTGATTGATATGATGGTTATTACGCAGTATATCTAAACAAATAAAGACAGTAGAATTTTTTGTCAAAAACTTTCAGGAGTGCACCACGTTTATGTATAAATATTAAAAAAATCATATAAATACATTAATAATATTTTCTAATTTGCTGCTTCGTTTGATTTTTAAGTAAAAGCAAATCTTTGGTATCAGCCCTTATCGCGTGTCTGTGATAGGACGTTAATTTTGTTTTTTATGGATATTTATTACAGTAATTTCTCAAATTACGGTAAACAACACGAGGAATTGCTACAAATAACCGATTCTACAAACCTCAATACTTATCGTGTTTCGATTAAAAGGCTCAAATATAGTAATTATTACTATATCTTCCCTCAAACGAACAACTTTTAGAAGTAAATTACGGTTACATTAATCAATAACAAAAACAATAGAATGAAAAAGTTAATCTATATTGTATATTTTTATGTTTGAACTGTAGAAAAATTAACATATAATAGAAATAGTAAATAATTAGTTAAAATTTTGTTGTATTTTTTAATCCATTGAAGGAAGGTATCTATGAGTAAAAGTGCAAGCGTTGCCCCAAAAGAAAGAATTAATATTAAGTATGTACCAGCCACAGGTGATCAAGTTGAAGAAAAAGAACTTCCATTAAATCTCGTTATAGTAGGTGACCATAAAGGTAGAACTGAAGATACTTCAATTGAAGAACGTCAATTAGTTTCTATTGATAAAAATAATTTTAACGATGTAATGGAAAAATCGAATATAAAATTAACTTTTAACGTACCAAATAAGTTACAAGAAGATAATGATGAAGAGCTATCAATCAATCTTGATATTAAAAATCTTCATTCATTTAATCCTGATCAAATAGCAAAACAAGTACCAGAGATTAATAATTTAATTCAATTACGTGAAGCTCTCACAGCTTTAAAAAACCCGATGGGCAATATTAAGGCTTTCAGAGAAGCGATTGCGCATGTATTATCAGATGATAAAGCAAGAAAAAATTTATTAAATGAACTACAAATCTCTGATAAAGATTAATATCTTTATTGGTACCTCTAGTTATTAAATTATTAATAGTCAATTAAATAAGGAATTTAGGTATATGTCTAAAGCAGAATATAATGCTCTTCAAGAACCTAGTACTATTCACGAAAGCAGTTTGCTTGATCAAATTATGTCAAAATCAAGGTTAACGCCTGCAGAAGAAGGGTATGAAACAGCTAAAAAAGGAGTAGCAGCTTTTATTGCTAAAATGTTAGAGAATGATAGTAAAGAAGAGCCTATCAATAAGATACTTGTTGATCAAATGATCGCTGAACTAGATAAAAAGATCTCAGTACAAATGGATGAGATTTTACATCATAAGAAATTACAACAAGTTGAAAGTGCATGGCGTGGAATAAAATTACTCGTTGATCGAACTGATTTTCGTGAAAATATCAAAATTCAGTTAATGCATGCAACAAAAGAAGAATTATTAGAAGATTTTGAATATGCCCCAGAAATTGTTCAAAGTGGATTTTATAAACATATCTATACAGCAGGATATGGCCAGTTCGGTGGTGAACCTGTTGGAGCTGTAATTGGAAACTATGCATTCACTCCAGGTAGCCAAGATATTAAGTTAATGCAATATGTCACTGCTGTTGGTGCAATGGCTCACGCGCCATTTATTTCATCTGTTTCTCCTAAATTTTTTGGAATCGATAGCTATACTGAAATGTCATCAATTAAAGAGCTTAGTTCAATTTTTGAAAGCCCTGCATATACTAAATGGCGTTCATTTAGAGAGTCTGAAGATGCTAGATATTGTAGTTTGCTAGCTGGTAATTATCTTGCTCGTCTACCTTATTCAACTTCAGATAACCCTGTAAAAACATTTAATTATAATGAACAAGTCAACGATAATCATAACCATTTTTTGTGGGCTAATTCAGCATTTACGTTTGCAACTCGTATTACTAATAGTTTTGCAAAATACCGTTTTTGTGCCAACATCATTGGTCCACAAAGTGGTGGTGCCGTTGAAGATTTACCTGTACATCTTTATGAGTCAATGGGTGAACTTCAAGCGAAAATTCCAACAGAAACACTTATTTCAGATCGTCGAGAACTTGAGCTAGCTGAACAAGGTTTTATTACATTAACAATGAGAAAAGGATCGGATAATGCTGCATTTTTCTCGGCTAACTCAGTTCAAATACCTAAACGTTTTCCTAATACCAAAGAAGGTAAAGAAGCTGAAACTAATTACAAATTAGGTACGCAGTTGCCTTATATGTTTATTATTAATCGATTGGCACACTACATTAAGGTATTACAACGAGAGCAAATTGGTTCTTGGAAAGAAAGAGCTGACTTAGAGCGTGAGCTAAATGTTTGGCTTAAACAGTATGTTGCAGATCAAGAAAATCCGCCTGCTGATGTTCGCAGTCGAAAACCATTGCGAGCAGCTAGTGTAACTGTTTCTGATGTTGAAGGTGATCCAGGTTGGTATCAAGTTGGATTATTAGTTCGACCTCATTTTAAATATATGGGTGCTAATTTTGAGTTATCACTTGTTGGTCGTTTAGATAAAGAATAATACCTAATATTATGGCAGCATTATTAAAGTGGCAAAAAAATCATCAACAAAGCTTATTTGATCGAATTCATACGGAGTCGGATCAAAATGATTATCAATTTGATAAAACTTGTTTGGATTCGATTAAATTTAATTTATCTAGGATTCTTAATAGTCGTCCTGGTGGCTGCCAAAGTTCCTATTCAATGGGGATTGTTGATTTGAATGATGCAACGATGAACTCTTCGGAAATTAAAGCTGAAATTTGCCGAGAAATTAAAAATTGTATAGAAAAATATGAACCACGTATTATGCAAGTTACCGTAATTGCTCGGGCAAATGATAGCAATCTGCTTACAATGCAATTTACAATTCAAGCAATTGTAAAGGACGAGTTTGGTACAAATAACATAGAGTTTAAAGTTTATTTTAATGATAGACAACGTTATTTTTTTGAATAATTGGGAACTGAGCTTATGTCATTAATTACGGAACAGTTCCATGATGAAATTGTATTTATTCGAGATATTGCACATGACTTTGCAAAAGTGCATCCTCAATTGTTACAGTTTATCATTGAAGATGAAAAAGATCCTGATGTTGAAAGACTGATTGAAGGTCTTGCTTATATCACCAGCCAACTTAAATTAAAATTAAAATATGATTTACCGGAGTTAATTCAGTCACTTTTAGTCTTATTATGGCCAAATTATTTAAAACCTATTCCAAGTTTAACTATTCTAGAGGCATCCATTCACGATAAAACGACAAACGCCATGTTACTAAAAGGAAGTGAAATCAAGCATCAAGCTACAAGTACAGCTTCGTATACATTTCAAACTTGCCGTGATTTGTTGGTTACACCATTAGTTATTAAAGATATAAAACTATCGCATCAATTGCAACAAAACTCTCTTATTATTGATTTTGCATTGGATCCACATTTAAAACTAAATAATCTGAATGCTCTTCAATTTTATCTTGGTGATGATAGCTATGTCGGTAGTATTTTATATATGATGTTATTAAATTATGTAACATCAGGCTGTATCATTGTTAATGGTGTAGAATTACCTTTAACTAATTTACGGTTCAATCCTATCGGTTTTAATCATGAACAAACTCTATTACCATATGCAGATAATACCAATAAGGGATTTAGAACACTGCATGAATATTTTGCCTTTCCTGAGGGATTTCTTTTTTTACAAATTTTACATGACGATAATAACTTATTTCCCACAAGCATTAATTGTACTCATTTTCAATTAAAAATTAATTTTAATTGCGATATTGATCCTAAAATTAAACTACGTAAACATATGATAAAAATTAATTGTGTACCTGCAATAAATTTATTTTATCATGATGCGGAACCAATTCTCTTAGATGGAAAAAAAGAAAAATATCCTTTAGAAGCTAATTACCAGTATAGAGATAACTTTGAAATTTACTCAGTAGTACGGGTTGAAAGTAGAACAAAAAAAAATGAGATAGTAGAGTATTGCGATTTTAATAGTTTTGAACATAAAAATCAATTATATAAAGATCAAAACAAGCGTTTTTACAATATCACACAAACACAAGACAAGCGAACATTAACTATTCGTCACTGGATTTCTTTTGTGCGTAATGATGAAAAGGATTGGATTAATAATATCGAAACCATATCAGTTAGATTACTTTGTTCAAATAAAGATAAACCATCTGAATTAAAAATTGGAGATTTAAAACAAGTTATTTCTATAGATGATAAAAGTCAAATTACACTCAAAAATATTATTCGCCCAACCTTGCAATTAGTCCCAATGATTGATGAAAGTCAATATTGGACAACCATCTCCAATTTGGCAAAAAATTACAAATCATTACTACAACAAGATATCTTAAAACAGATTTTTCAAAGTTATCATTTTCCAGCGATGCATAATCCGCAGCAAGAAAGAACATTATTAAAAATTCTTAGTGGTATTGTCAAAATTGAATCTTGTCAAGTTAAACGTAAATTAGCAAATAAAATGGTTGTTCAAGGTGTAAAGACGTATATACATTTAAGTCAATCAGTTTTTAAATCAGAAGGAGATCTTTACCTTTGGGGGACAGTACTCGCTCATTTTTTAGCTCAACAAGCTGCATTAAACTCATTTCATCTATTAGTTATAGTGAACATTGATAATCAGGAGCATTATACATGGCCAGTAAAAGTCGGTCAGCACTTGCTGATATAAATGCCAAAACATATAACTTTAATCAACTGATTGAGTTAATTTATAAAACACATAATAAGCAGAATGATTTAAATAAAGATGGTTTTCCTGAGGATGAATTAGTCCGTTTTAAAGCAAATGGAACTCTAGCTTTCCCTACAAGTGATATATCAAATTTAAAAGAAACTGATGATGGGAAATATTTATTAGAAACAACATTTTTAGGATTGCAAGGAAGTCAGTCACCTTTGCCAACTTTTTATTTAGAAAAATTTGCTTGGAGTTATACTCAAGATGAATCTGGTTTAAATCATTTTCTTGATTTGTTTAATCATCGATTTATTACCCTATTTCATCGTATTTGGCGTAAATATCGCTATTATATATCTTACAATAATGGATTAGATAGCTTTTCACAGCGTATGTTTGCTTTTGTTGGTTTAGAAAATCCCAATTTAAGGAAAACATTACAAATTAATCATAGCAAAATGCTGTCATATGTAGGTTTACTTTCAGGTACAGCTCGCTCTCCAGAAGTAATTAGCGGATTAATTGCACACTGTTTTGATTTAGATGATGTTTCTATTATGCCATGGCAAGAACGAATAGTACCAATCCAACCTGATCAGCAAACTTTTTTAGGTAAAATCAATTCTGAATTAGGTGAAAATTTTGTCATTGGTGATAATATTGATGACTGCAATGGCAAATTTCTTTTATGTTTAAATCAGTTAACTGTTAAACGCTATCTTTCTTTTTTACCTTCTGGGGAACTATTTGAACCACTAAAGACATTGGTCACATTTATTTTGCGAGATCAACTTGCATTTGATGTGAGGCTCTCGTTAGCTAAAGATCAATTGGATGAAATGAATTTAGGTAATGAAATAAGTTGTTTATTAGGATGGACTACATTTATTGGTGAAATGCCAGATTATCCAAGTATCACTATTTGTATGCGAGAATAAAATCATGGAGCAAATCAATCATCAAATTTTACAATTAAAAATAAGAAATACTGAAGCACTTCATAGTGGTAACACAAGGGAGCATGTATTTAATCTTAACGGAGGTATTATTGGCAGTCATCAGAATGTTGAATGGCAAATACAAGATTTCTATAACAGTGTTTCAGGTATTCATGCTCAAATAAATAATAAAGATGGTTATTATTTTATTCAGCCAATAGAAAATAAATTATTCATTAATCAGTCTGAAATATCATCACAAACTGGTTCTGTTAAGTTACAGCATGGGGATGAAATAAGAATTGGTAACCTAATTATTCATGCCAGAATTGGAACTGATCTTCATCAGTTATTAGATGATCCTTTAGATAAATCACCCTCACAAATTATATCAATCAATGAGATATCATTGAATGACATGTTTGATACCGAAGATAAAAACACTATTTCACATCTATATAGTAATGATACAGAGCAAAAAAGTGAAATTGTTGATCCATTTAAAGCAATAGAAAAAGACTCTAGCGATGTATTATCTGATTTTTATAAAAATATATCAGAACATGAAAATAATCCATCAGAACAAAACAAATCATTAGTAGACTATAATGTAAAACAAGGAAGCCTAATGAACAATAATTTTATCGAAGTTCCCAATTGTGATTCAACGTTACATGATGATAATACATATACCATCGAAAATGTAAATTTAAGTTTGGTTCCTTTTCTTCGAGGATTAGGAGTTAGTTTAAATATTCATAATACAGATGAAGCAAATGCTCTTTTAGAAGAATTGGGGGAAACCCTTAAAGCTACCGTTGAAGGTTTATTAAAATTAAACCTGTCAAAAGATGTTTTAAAAAATAAAAATTTAAGGCCAATAGAAGATAACCCGCTACGATTGAATCAAAACTATTCTGACACAATGGCATTACTATTTTCTGAACAGCTTTGTACTGTTTATTTATCAGCGCCAGCAGCAGTAAAAGAATCATTGGAAAATGTCGCAATCCATAATAAAGCCAGTGAAATTGCAACTAAATACGCACTTTCTGCCATGTTAGATGCTTTTTCACCCGACCAGCTATCAAGTCGCTTTGAAATCTATCGTAATAGTCGAAAAGTGAAGGAGCATGATGGAACATGGTCTTGGAATATGTATTGTAGCTATTACAAGGAGCTGTCATCGAATCGACAACAAGGCTTCGAAAAATTGTTCTGGGAACATTATGATCAAGAATATGACAAGCAATTGCGACGGCTTAACCAGGAGCGTATTTGAAATGCATAACCGTTTGTTGAGAATATCTTTTTGTTTTCTTATATCGTTGAACCTTTTTGGCTGTGAAACAACAAAAAAAATTTTTGAGGTAATCAGCGATCCCAATGTTCCTGTTGGCTATCCATCGGAGAACCCAACTGAAGTAACCCTGACTTTCTTATCTGGTGAAGATATCAATCAAAATCAGGAAGGAGAAGCCTCACCAATAGAATTACAAGTTATTTACCTTAACGAAGACTCACACTTTTTAAGCGCTAATTATGATCAGCTGTTGATCGAAGGACCTGAAAAAGCACTCGGCAAGAATTATGTTGATCATCAAGATTACACACTATTACCAGACCAATATAAAATTTTACCACCACTGAAAATCAATGAAAAAACACGATTTATTGGCGTAATAGCACATTATGGTGATATTAACAATTCTTATTGGGCTGACATTGCCGAAGTAGAAGCTATAGGCAAAAAAGCAACCTATCTAATACACATAAAAGCCAATGAAGTTTTAATTAAGAAGGAAGAAAAATAATGGGTACTCATAGCAATGTTATTTGGGTAAATGGGGCGGTTCGCCCACAGAATTTTCAGCAACAACAGCGTTATTATGACTATTTATTAAGTCACCATTTAAACCTTATCAATAACTATTTTTATGGGTTTAGTACCTTAGAACTCAATCGCGAATTTCTACGATTAGGACGCGTGGGATTATCTTCTGCACTTGGATTAATGCCAGATGGCACATTATTCGATATTCCCTTTCAAGATCAATTACCTGATCCCATTGAAATAAAGAAATTAGATACAGCTGAAAGTCATAATATCTATCTTGTGTTACCAAATCGAAGTGAGTCAGTCACTGCGATAGATATTGCAAAAGATAATAAAATGAGAGACACAAGATATGTGCATGATGAGATAAATGTTCGCGATATTTTCAGTAAAAATGGCGAGATCCGTGAAGTTCCTATTGCTAAATTATCGCCACGCTTAATGCAAGGTTCAGACGACCTTAGTGCTTATACCGTATTACCAGTTTGTCGAATTAAAGAAAAAAAAGCGGATGGTACACTTGTTTTAGATGAATATTTTATTCCAACGTGTAATTCAATTAGTGTTTCGTATTTGCTATATGATTTTTTAAGTGAAGTTGCTGGATTAATCACCGAACGAGGTAAGCAGATATCACAGAGGATTAGTGCGCCAAATCAACAAGGTGTTGCTGATGTAGCTGAGTTTCTAATGCTACAACTATTTAATCGAGCAAAACCTATTTTTATCCATTTAGCAAAGCGTACCAGTGTACATCCAGAAGATCTTTATCGCCAATTAGTTTTAATCTGTGGTGAACTGATGACATTTACAGATGAGTCACGTATTAGCCCATTTTTTGAGCATTATAATCATGATGATCTTACAACTACTTTTTATGACTTAATGTTAATTACTCGACGTGCATTAAGCACCGTATTAATGCCTAGAGCGGTTTCTATTCAATTATCAAAACGATCTCATGGTGTATATGATGGCGTTATTCATGATAAGACCTTATTACGTACTGCAGATTTTATTCTGGCGGTAAAAGCTCGTGTACCACAAGAATCTTTATTACGATTATTTGTACAACAAACGAAAGTATCAACACCAAATAAAATTCGAGAGATTGTAAGTATACAAGTTTTAGGTATTCCTCTTAAAGCACTCAGTGCGGCTCCTTCACAATTACCACACCATTCTGGTTATACCTACTTTCAGTTAGATACTAATGCACCGGCTTGGGAAGATATCATTACTAATGGTGCTATTGCTTTCCACGTAGCAGGAGATTTTCCTGAACTTGATTTGCAATTTTGGGCTATTCGAGGTAAATAATAATGCAAAATACGATTTTTCATCATGAAGATACAATACAGCAAACGTTTATTCTAAGAGGTAACAGTATCAACCCAATGATTGATGCTGCAACCCCATTACTTGGTATGACCCAACGTTTAAGAGACATGACAAACTTGGATAATGCTGAAGAAGTTTATAAACAGGTTGTAAACGATATTTTGGCCATTGAGCATATTTTACAAACTAAAGGGTATGAATCAAGTGCAGTTATTTCTTTCCGTTATGTACTTTGCACCTTTATTGATGAACTTGCGATGCAACATCCATGGAACACTCAAAATAATTGGGGAGCTCATTCATTACTAGTCCGATTTCATAACGAATCATGGGGAGGAGAGAGGGTTTATTTATTACTTGAACGTTTAATAAGTGAACCACAAAAATATAAAGACTTACTTGAGTTCATATATATCTGTTTTTGCCTTGGTTTTCGCGGTCGTTACAAAGTCGGTATTGGACATACAGAAGAATTTAACAAAATTTTTCGACGATTACATGATTTGCTTTACTCAATGCAGGGGCAATCTAGCAATATAGTATTATCACAAGGGGAAAGCATAAAAAGCCCTTACAAGTTGCAGAAAAAAATTTCTATTACAACGCTTTCAATATTTTTAATTATAGGTTTATCTGTAGTTTACTTAATTTATACCTTGAAATTAAATAATCAAACGCAAGAAATTATTAATCAATTAAATCTATTGTTACATTAATATTAGGCAAGTTATATGATTAAAATCGATTTACCAAAATTAGTTGCTCAATTTCATCCTATAAGCAAACAAATTTTAGAAACAACAGCAACGTTATGTGTTAGTAAAAAACAACCTGAAATTACAGTATCACATTATTTATTTCAATGTTTAGACACACCATTAAATGACATAAGAATAATTTTAGACAAAGCTAAAATTGATTATCAGCTATTAAAGCAATTATTAGATGAAAGTGCTTTTATGCATACTCAATGGGATGAGACGCCACCATTTTCACCTTTATTAATTCAATGGTTTCAAGAAGCCTTATTAATTTCTCAAATTGAATTAAAACAACCTCAAATTAGAACAGGTGCTTTATTACTTGCTCTACTTCAAAATCCTACCAGATATGTCTCAATACCGCTTTCTCAGCATCTTAAAGTAATTAATCAAGAATTATTAAAAGATCAATTTGAGCAGTGGACGCAAGGTTCAGCTGAAAATATTTCAGATGATGAAAAAGGTAAGTCATCATCAACCTCCTTTGGTGAACTCACCTTACTAGATCGTTATGCAACTAATGTTACTAAACTTGCAAGGCAACACAAATTAGATCCTGTACTATGTCGTGATGAAGAAATAGATTTAATGATCGACATATTGTGTCGCAGGCGTAAAAATAACCCTATTATTGTAGGTGAAGCCGGTGTTGGGAAAAGTGCATTAATTGAAGGGTTAGCATTACGCATTATTAATGAGCAAGTTCCTGATAAACTTAAAGGCACTGAGCTAATGAATCTTGATCTTGGTGCATTGCAAGCTGGCGCATCAGTTAAAGGAGAATTTGAAAAAAGATTCAAAGGAATCATGTCAGAGGTGATCGAATCTGCAATACCAATTATTTTATTTATTGATGAAGCACATACACTAATAGGTGCAGGAAATAGTGCTGGAGGTTTAGATGTATCTAATTTATTAAAACCGGCTTTAGCTCGAGGTGAATTAAAAACCATAGCAGCAACGACTTGGAGTGAGTATAAAAAATATTTTGAAAAAGATGCAGCTTTATCTAGACGATTTCAACTTGTACAGGTTAATGAACCTAGTGCAGAAGAAGCAATTGTTATTCTTAGAGGTTTAAGAGCTATTTATGAAAATGCACATGGTGTTTTAATAGATGATGATGCTTTGAAAGCGGCCGCTATATTAAGTGATCGCTACCTATCTGGTAGACAATTACCAGATAAGGCTATTGATGTATTGGACACAGCCTGTGCGCGTATTGCAATTAATCTAACAACCCCACCAAAACGTGTTTGTGCATTACAAAATAGGTTGCATCAGAATAACACTGAAATCCAGTTGTTAACACGTCAACAGTATTTAGGATTAGATAATTACGATGAACGTTTGTCGGAGTTAAAGGCACAAAATATATCATTAACGGAAGAACTACAACAACTTGAAGCTCAATGGCAGCAACAGCAACAATTAGTTGAGAAAATAATTAGTATACGTACACAACTATTACAACTTGAAGATAGTAGTTGTGAAACAGTAGATGATACAAAAGAAGTAGAAATAATAAAACTGACTTCTCAACTAAAACAACTAACTAAACAACTAAATGAGGCTCAAGTTCATCTAGTCTCTCCTCATGTTGATAAATCACAAATTGCAAATGTTATTGCTGAATGGACAGGTGTCCCCATTAGGCAGATCTCTCAAGATGAATTAAAGATTATTACTGATCTCCCTACTTATTTAAATCAGATCATAAAAGGACAAGATCTTGCTATCGCTCATTTACATAAGCATTTATTAACTTCAAGGGCTGATTTAAGAAGGCCTGGTAGACCACTAGGTGCTTTTTTACTAGTGGGGCCAAGTGGTGTTGGTAAAACGGAAACGGTATTACAAATTGCTAATTTATTATTTGGTGGAACTCAGTATCTAACAACAATAAATATGTCTGAGTTTCAAGAAAAACATACCGTTTCTCGTTTAATTGGTTCACCACCTGGTTATATTGGCTATGGAGAAGGTGGCGTATTAACTGAAGCAATCCGAAAAAAACCTTATTCTGTTGTATTATTAGATGAGGTTGAAAAAGCTCATCCAGATGTATTAAATTTATTTTATCAAGCTTTTGATAAAGGCGAAATAGCTGATGGCGAAGGGCGAATAATTGATTGTAAAAATGTGGTTTTCTTTTTAACTTCAAATCTAGGGTATCAAAGCATTGTTCAGAATGCTAATAAACCCGAAAACATTGTAGATAAGTTATATCCAGAGTTGGCTAATTTCTTTAAACCTGCATTACTTGCAAGGATGGAAATTGTTCCCTACTTACCCTTATCAGAAGATATACTCAAATCAATCATTGTCGATAAGTTAACTCGATTACACAACGTTCTCCATACTCGTTTTAAGGCTGATGTTATATTCGATACAGAGGTGGCTGAAGAAATAATTAACCGAGCAAACCGAAGCGAAAATGGAGCTAGAATGCTTGAATCAATCATTGATGGTTTTTTATTACCACCTGTTTCGTTACAATTACTCAAAAAAGTATCCGCAAACGAAAAAATAGCACTTATTCACTTTAGTGTTAATAATAATCAATTCACAGCAGAGATTAATTAACTGATGCGTAAAAATTATCATTTTGATCTTAGTTATATTCGGTATTTCTTTTTTATGGTATTAGGCATTCATTTGATGAATGTAGCTAATGCGACATTAAATGATAAAGAAACACTTAATTTATTAGCTCAATGCGCCAAAGAAACATCGGCACTTACACGATTAGAATGTTACGATAAAATCTTATATCCAAATAGTAAAACTCCTTTACAAAAAGAAGAAGTGCCGCAACATAGTCCCCTTTGGTTTTCGATTGTTGAACAAGAAAAAACACGTAAGGAAGATAGTCCTTATTTTATTCTAAATACTTCAAATAATGACTCTCAGATTTTATTAACGACCTATGCGATTGGTCTTCAACCGCCAAGGCCGATTTTAGCTTTTAGTTGCATTGATAATATTACACGTATGCAAATCGTTTTATTTAATCCAATAAACCATAAAAATACAAAACTAAAATTAGTTACTGAGAACGATGTGGTAAAAGCCAATTGGTTTGTCAGAGACAATGGTTTTATTTTTGAATCAAGTAGAGGATTACTTGGTATAGAACAAATTAAACGTATTCTTAATGCTAAATCATTAACACTAAAATCAGACGATCCTATGTTAAACGACTTAGTGTTTAATGTATCAACATTAAATTCCTCAATAAAAGTATTAAGAACAGCATGTCATTGGTAAGGAGTAATGACCGTGAAAGAATTAGAAAATCATCCTTGGGTTGAGCCTATATTGAGTGAAATAGAAGATCCTACATTACCCATTGATGAGAATAACCCAGTTTGGGAATATATTGATAGTGCAATTGCAAGCATGGGAACCATTAGCCATGGGCAAATTGATATCGAAAAGGTGCAACAAAATGCATTAATATTATTAAAAGATAGTAAAGATACACGCATCATAGTGCACTTATTAAGAACTTTACAACATGCCAAAAAACCTCAAAATATTTTGTTGGCTATTTATTTATTGTCAATTTATATTGCAAAATATTGGCTAATTTCTGCACCACAACCTAAACTAAAGGCAAGGTTATTTAAGCAAATTATTCAACGATTTTCACAAGCTAATAAAATCTTTGATGAAGAAGCAACCGCAATAGAAAAACAGTTAGCATATAATTACTTATTATCAATTAAACAATTTTTTGATACAAATAAACTGACTTGTGATGAAGAATTTAAGCAGTTATTGACAACATATCAACGCTTTTCTTTGCAGTCATCTAATCCTAAAGATGAAAGTAAAATACCTTCATCAAATAATAAATCTGTCAATAAGAAAGTAGTTGTTAATAACATTGAAAATAAATCAAATTCAGTGGTTCAAGAACCGCTTCAATCAGTGAATATCAATCATGAAACACAAGTTGAATGGAAGCGGACATTAATAAAAGTTGCAGAAATATTATTTGAAAAACATCCAGAGAACCCAATAAGTATTCGTTTAAGGCGACATGCTATATTTTATTCGCTCACTGAACCACTCAATAATAATGATATAACAGATTTAATGCCTGTTCCCATAGATCGTATTAATGAATATAAAGCGAATATAGCTACATCAACAATACAACAGTGGGCAAAAATAGAAAATGAGTTGACTCTTATGCCATTTTGGCTAGAAGGGCATTTTATTTCAGCCAATATGGCACACCATTTAGGTTTTAATAACGTAGCTGAAGCTATTCGTGATGAATTACAGACTTTATTAAATCGGTTACCTAAATTATATGATTTAAAATACAGTGATCACACATCATTTATTAGTGACAGTATGAAAAAATGGTTGATATCAAAAAATTCACTTTCTCAAAATTCACAAACCGATTTAGAACAAGCTATTTTTGAGTGTTATAAGGAAAAGGGGTTAGAAGCTGCAATCCAATTGCTTGAAGAAAATAACTATTCTAAAGATTTAAGAGATAATTATTATTATCAAAAAATTAATGCACAACTTCTAAAACATGCTGGATTTGAAACTACCGCAAAACAACAGGCATTAAGTATCTTAACCGCATGCAAAAATATAACGTTAACGGAATGGGAACCTTCTTTCATTGAAACGTTAATTCAATTAACAAAGACTAATAACTAAAAAATAGGACGATGCAATGAAATTACCACTAATATTTCAATTAATCGGCTCAAAGTTACCTCGGCTTAAACCTTCAGTAACATTACTCGTTATCCTTATAGCTGTTGTATCATTGATTTGGCTTTGGATATCAGGAGCAGAATGGACCATTGCCGAATATCAACCCTTTTTATCACTAGAAATTCGGTTATTAATTACAGCATTGTACATTATTGTTTTTTTCTGTTGGGGATTTTATATCGTTATCAGAAAATTACAACAATACGAAAACAGACAAAAAGATCATAAAGAAAAAGTAAAAGATCCTCTTAAAGAGGATATTAGTATACAAATACGTTATTTAAAACATTGGATAATTAAATTAAAAGAACATTTTAATAATAACCGAGATAGTGTTTATCAATTACCGTGGTATGTCATGATTGGTGAATCACAGAGTGGGAAAAGCTTATTTTTAGAGGAAAGCTATTCTACAACTTCACTTTACCAACCAGATTTAAATGAAAAGGACAAACCGCTAATTAAGCCACTATTAGGTGAACAAGCTGTTATTTTTGATGTAAATGGATTACTAATTAATCAACCTAATACTGATGATTTGGGAAAACCAAAATTATATAGCCGATTATGGTTTTCAATTTTAAATTGGTTATTACAAGAACGTAGTAATCAACCGTTAAATGGTATTATTTTAACTATTGATTTATACGATTTCGTCTCTTCTAATAAGGGACGACAAGATGAAATCTTATCTAATTTACATCAACGAATATTCGATATTTATAAAACTTTACAGTGTAAATTACCAGTATATGTTGTTTTCACAAAACTAGATCTATTTTACGGTTTTGAAGCTATGTACCAAAAATTAGATAAACACCAACGAGATAGTATTTTAGGTGTCACCTTTGATGATGAGAAAAAATGGAATGAAGAATTTAGCATGTTCTGGCTAAATTGGGGCAAACAGATGAATCAGGCAATACCTGATATGATGTTAAATAGTGTTGATATTGAGCAACGTAGTGCATTATTTTCTTTTAGTCGCCAGATGCATGGCATACATGATTACTTACGCTATATCATCAATTATTTATTGCTAAATCAAGATAAAGAGATGTTTATTCTTCGTGGTTTATATTTAGTTTCTTCAACGCAAAAAGGACAAATGGGTGATATTTTTGTTAAAACGACAGCATCACAATATCATTTAAATGTACAACCTTATCCAACATGGCCAATATTACGAACTCAACCTTACTTTTCAACACGATTATTTAAAGATGTTTTATTAGCGGAACCAAATATTGCAGGTTATAACTTAAAATCTAAGCAGCATTATCAACGTAAAATTAAATTATTTTCAGCTGTAGCAATATTTTGCTCAATAAGTCTAATTGCAACATTTCACTATTATTATAAGAAAAACTATGATGCTGGCGATCTTGTTTTAGCTCAAATGAAACAGTATATACAAATTCCTACTATGGCTCAAAAAGATATTTACGGCGATTCGGAATTACCAAAGCTTAATCCTCTGCGTGAGGCGATGTTTGCTTATGGTAATTATCATGAATATAATCGTTATTTATCTAATTTTGGATTTTATCAAGGCTATAAAATAGCGCCATCTATAGAATCTATGTATTTAAAACTGCTTCAACAGAGATATTTACCGGATATTATGCATGGATTAACCGATGAACTCCAACTGGCACCGAAAGAAAGTGAACAAAAACTAGGTGTGCTACGTATTATGCGAATGATTGAAGATGAATCAGGACGTGATAAAGAGCTAGTACTAAATTATATGAGTAACCGTTGGAGTGATCTATTTATTGGACAACAAGATAAACAAGATCAACTAATACAACATTTGGATTATGCATTAATCCATAACCAATGGAAGAAAGAACGAAATAGTGGTGATAAAATGGCTATAGATGCTTTTATGCCATTTAAACCATTTATAGAACAAGCTCAGATTGAATTAAGAAAACTTTCCATTTATCAACGTATATATCAAAATTTACGACTAAAATTGGCTAATATATTACCTACAGATTTAAATATTAAAACTGAAATTGGTGCATCGTTTAATTTGGTTTATAAAGTAAACAATGAAAAACAATTAACTATTCCTCAATTTTTGACTTATGAAAGTTTAATTAATTATTTTCTTAAACAAGATGAAAGCTTTATAGACTTAACAGCATTAGACAGTTGGGTTTTAGGTATATCTAAAAGTACTAAATATACCCATGCTGATAGGGAAAATATTAAGCATTATATTATTGATTTATATATGAATGATTATATAAATACTTGGCATAAAGCTTATGATAATTTAATCATAAAGGATTTTGATAGTATTGCTAATGCTATAGAAACATTGGAGAGCATTAATAGTAGTGAACAACCGTTGAAAAAAGCAATTATGCTTATAAAAAATAATTCCGAAGCCTTACCTGTATCTGATTTAAATAACAAAAAAACTAATAAAACGGAATTTACTAATGAAGAGCGAACACTAATCAATAGTATTCATCGTGAATTTTCAAAAGCTGTTTCAGTATTACAAGATAATAATCAACAATTAAGCACTATTCAAAATGCTTCTCAAAAATTAGGTGATCTACATCGTTATTTGCTGATGATACAGAATTCACCTTCTCCAGGTAAGGCCGCACTAAAAGCAGTACAACTGCATATGAATCAGAATAGTAGTGATCCTATCATTGAGATTCAACAATTAGCTAAAACAGCTCCTGAACCGTTGGGACGATGGCTAAATGAGTTATCTAAACAAATTTGGGATGTTATTATTACTGAAGCTATACGTTCATTGGAAGTTGAATGGAACGAGAAAGTAGTCAAAGATTTTAATTTAAACCTTGCTAACCGTTATCCATTTAACACTGCATCTAATCATGATGTTTCACTCAGTGAGTTTCAACGTTTCTTCAAAAATGGAGGAGTGATTGATAGTTTTTATCAAGAAAATTTAAAAATTTTTGTTGATAATAATTTATTAAAAGATGCTAATGATAAAAGACTAATTAGATCAGATGTATTAGCGCAACTAAAAGTGGCAGATAAGATTAGAAGGACATTTTTTGATGCACAAAATGCCTTGAATGTTCAATATACCATTAAACCTATTTCTATGTCAGCGAATAAACGTCGTAGTATTTTAAATCTTGATGGACAGTTGGTTGATTATAGCCATGGTAAAAGTATTCAAACTCAAATAATTTGGCCAAACACAATGCGAGAGGAAATTGAAAGCAAATTAACACTAATTTCAAACACGAATCAAAGTTCTAGAACTTTAATTCGTTCTGGGTTTTGGGGACAATTTAGATTATTTGATATTGGTAAATTAACTAATATAACTGATTCATCTTTTGATATACGTTACGATATTGATGGAGGTTCTGTTATTTATCGTATTCAAGTTGATAGTGCAGAAAATCCATTTGCTGGTGGGTTATTTAGCCAATTTAAACTTTCTGATACTCTTTATTAAAAAATGACACAGATCCTAATTTTATTATGGATCTGTTTATTGAGATTGTGCGATGGAACAAAATAATATTCACATTATTAAAATGGGAAAAGATCCCTCTCATTTTGATGAGTTCGAAACTATAAAATCAGAAATTAATAAATTAAGTCATCCTAAACATCCAATTATTGATTGGGCATTGATAGAAAATAATGCTCTGATACTTTTTGAAAAAAATGGAATTGATTTATTATCGATTAGTTATTATACCCTTGCAAGATACCACCGTTATGGTTTGAGCGGCTTTGTTGAAGGTTGTGAACTTCTTAAATCACTTATTTGTTATCAATGGGAAGAATTATGGCCTACTAACCCTGTTTTTCGAGTAGATGCATTAAATTGGTTTAATTCCCGGCTCGGTTCTTTGATTCGCCAACAAGACTTCACTATCAAAGATATAGCCTTATTGCAACGTGCTTGCGATGCTCTTCAAAAAGTAATAGATAAATTATATCAAGTACCATTTGAAAAATCCCCTCTAATTGATAACCTGTTATTTTATATAGAAAATAAAATAAAAATTTTAGAAAAAAAACATATCATTTTTCCGAAAAAAGAACCAAAAAAATCAATCAAAAAAATACTACTTTATCTTCCGGAAACTTCTAATAGGCAAGATTTATCTGATAAAGATATAGAACAAGATCAATACCAAACAAATAAAATAACAGAAATATCCCCAAATGTATCGACTATATCATTAGAATATCATAGTAAAAAGCGATTTTCATGGTGGAGTTTTGCGTTTGGCGTTATTTTAGCTTCTGTTTGTAGTTTTTGTGTAATGGAATTTTTTAATTGCCAACATGCACAAATGTTAGATTTAATGGGGCCAAATTTGTCTTGGTTTGATAGGGATTCATCTAAACAACCAAATATTTCTTTGATCAATAATGAAAAAACACGCTCCTTTATATTGACACATTATGAAAAACAAATTCATGATATTTCATCATTATCGCCTATTAGTTCTTATTATTATATCAATAATTTATTGAAAAATGTTCAACGGCTATGGCCAGAAGAGGAAAAATATAAGCAGTTGGATAATTATTGGCAGAATCAATTGCAAGCTAATGTTGCTTATAAAATTAACACCTTAAACTATCATAATGCGAAAATGCAATTACAAAGCTTAATAAATAAAGTAGATAATGCAATATCAGAAGATCGCTATATTACAATTAATCAATTACGTACAATGCTCGATAATATTCAAAAAGAACTAGATAGTGAGCCTCCTATTGAAGAAGTGCTACGTCAAATTGAAGAGCTTCAGCAAAATGGAAAAGAGGTCACAACTGAACTTAAACAAAAACTTAATCGAAAACTGAAAGCCATTATGACTAGATACTACCAAACCGATAAGGATAATTAAAATAATAATTACGAGACTTAAAAAAGTCTTATTGATAAAGGTTAAAAGCCAAATTTCACTTTTAACCTTTAATTTAAGTTAAGTTAATTAGGATTCTATTGGAGCTCTCCAATCATCAGATCCAGATGTACCAGCAACAGTATGTTCCCAAATAATTTTGCGGTAAGCCAAAGATACTTTTAATAATTGAGTATACTCTTTATCACTTGGTGATTGACAATGAGGCATATGTAAATCCATATCTACAATAGTTGCATCTTCAAGTGTGGTAGTAAAAAAGTGTTCTTGCTTGCCTTCTATAGAAGTTCTATACCATTTTAATTGTACTTTTGGTAGCATCTCGCCAGATGCTAGCGCATTATAAAGCAAAGGAACAGCTTTATTTAAAGCAACAACAAATTGGAATGGCTTGTGAGCACGTTGACCAGATGGTTGTCCTGATTGAGGATCAGTAGGTACAGTAACATTATGTAAAAACTCTTGTACTAACATCTCATCTTCATGACCATTAACATAGATATTCCCCACTGATTCAGCAGTAAAAGCACCAGCAGTGATGTTTCCTTGTGTTTTCCCTTCAATAGAAATATAACATGGAGTTGGCATAATAATCCCCTTTTTTATAATGAATTTAGTTATAAGAATAATTTAAATAATGTGCTTATATTATTTATGTTATCTATTTTACATTATTTATAATAAAATGGATCAAAAAATTTATAAAAAATAAATAAATTAGTATATCTTATTTTTTTCATATAGTAATCATGTGTAACAATATCTTACTTTAAGGGGGGAAACTATGCGCGGAGTAATTCGACTTGGCGATCCAACAAGTCATGGTGGAAGAGTCATAACGGCATCAACAAAAACTATAATACAAGGAAAACCTGTCGCTCGTGTTGGTGATTTGGTGTCATGTCCTAT
Source organism: Gilliamella intestini (assembly GCF_900094935.1). GTDB lineage: Bacteria > Pseudomonadota > Gammaproteobacteria > Enterobacterales > Orbaceae > Gilliamella > Gilliamella intestini. Next base: position 6,037 of record NZ_FMBA01000016.1, on the reverse strand, counting down.
ACCAGAACACGGTAATAATCCTATAGTTGAAGGCGAAGCTAATTTTAAAGATGAAGGAAAACCTGTCGCCTTAGATGGTCATAAAAGCGCTTGTGGTTGCACATTAATTTCAACCACAAGTGATGTTAGTGTAGGGTAAAATATTATTTAATTAGGGCAATCTCTTACCAATTTAACGTAAGTTATTGCCATATTTTGATAAAGTTTTATTTTAGCAAATGTATTTTCAAACAAATGATGATATCTATATAAATACTAATCAATATTAAATAAAGAAAATAGTTTTATTCAGTTTGCTAATTATTGTACATTATTTAGTAATAATTTAGTTCATATCAATCATATCAGAATGTTTTTTTTAACATATCATTATAATTAGTTCCAGATGAACTCATTGGTGTAGATGCATTACCAAGTATATTCTTAGCTACTCCATTGATACCTTGTGGCATTTTAAGCATTTGTTCAACATTTTTTATATTATTACTAAGTTGTGATGCACTATCAAATGCTCCTGATAAAAATTGGAATTGATTATTGAATCCAAGTTTATTGACTATATTATTTAATATTGATGTTTTATCAAATATATCCATATTTGGCATTGTGCCACCAGTAAATCCACCATTCATTATCATATTAGGATTACTTAAACCACCAGCAAACCCACCCCCCGAAATTATATTTTGTACTTTTGCTGAATTATCAGGCATATCTGATGGTGTAACACCTATATCACATTGACCTTGTTTACATTTTTCACATTCTTCGCAAAAAGGTGCATTTTTTTTAATTGTTCCTTGCTGAACAAGACTAGGAGCAACTAAAGTAGCGATAAATCCTGGAATTTTTAAATTAAGTTTTTTGCCTTTACCAGGAGAACCAGCTCCAATATTAAATGGAGAAGAAGTAAATATACCTGATGGTTTTAATACAATAAATTGCCCACCAGCTTTAATGGTTAGTTCTGTCCCAGCATCTAATGTTATTTTTGAGTTTGCCTTAGCTGATATTTCACTACCAGAATTAATTACGTAATCTGTGCCAACTTTGAGATGAAATTCATTGCTAATTTTTTCTGATTTACTCGACTCACGTTTTATCCGAGTTTCTCCTTTGACTGAAACATCACTATTACCAATGATTTCAATAGTGCTATTATTGGCTATTTTGCTTTTATGATCATTACGAATATCCCATGTTGTATTATTATTGATAAGGGCATTAAAATCCTTCTGCCCATGAATGAAAATCTCCTCTTGACCACTTTCATCTTCAAATGAAATTTCGTTATAACCTTCTGCTTTATGTGACTTAGAGCGCCAAACCATTTTGGTTTTATGGGTAGGCAATTTATAAGGTGGTTTATTAAGAGCATTATAATATCGACCACTAATAATAGGGCGATCAATATCGCCATCAATATAGGTAATTATCACTTCTTGACCTATACGCGGTAATGTAACACTACCAAAACCATTGCCAGCCCATTGATTGGCTGTTCTTACCCAAGCAGAAGCTTTATCATCAGCGGGATCATAACGATTCCAGTGAAAATGAACTTTAACACATCCATATTCATTCGTATGTATTTCTTCGCCAGCAGGACCAACAACTTCGGCTATTTCATTGGCATCAGGGACTGGTTTATGAATATAAGCAGGTCGCCACTCTTTTTCAGCTGAAATAAATTCAATGTGATTACTGACAACTGTTACACCACCATCAGCTTCTTCTTCTAATGCTTGAGGACAATAACCTTGATGATTAACCCTAACAACTTGCCATTTGGCGTTTAATTTATTATCTGAATGTTCACTTAACGTAAAAATTGTCCCTGGCATCAATTTTATACAATTTGTTGTTGCACACCCTAATTCAGATTCAGCCTGTAGTGCATCTAAACGATATTGCGTAAAGTTTTTTCCAGGTTTATCATCTTCAAAGCGTCCATAACTTTCAAAAAAAGCAAAATGCTCATTACCTTGTTGAGTCGATGACTGATGCATTAATTCATAAGCTGGTTTTGTGTAATTTCTATCTTTATGAATCGCCATATTTGGTTTCATGGTTACCGAAAAGGTTAAATCACTCATCAAATCACCCGTTTCGGCCGTTTGAGGATGCGTATTATAGATCAAACTGGCACCTGATTTTTGCCCTAACCGACTATCTGAATAAAACAGTTTCTGATTTTTATCATCAATTTGCTCAAACCAAAAAGTTATTCCTTCTTCTGCGGCGATACGTTCAAAAAATTGATAATCTGTTTCTCGTTTTTGTGTTACATATTCCCGAATTAGATGTTCGTCATTAAGTTGACTATCAAATTGAATATTATGATATAAAAACATACTTTCTATAATTTCAGGAATACTTTTAAAATGAAAAATACGACTATCTTTGCGTAGCGTAAGTAACCATGCTGAAGGTCGCACTACAATTTTATAATGAGTACGTCTGAACCCAGACTTTCCCTGTTCAATAGTTTCTATCAAGCCAGAAATGGTTCGTTGTTCTTCACCACTGGCATTAACTTTAAATGTTACCTGCTGTAAAATTAAACTACTCAGATCGGATAATGGTTCTTTGGTTGCGACATATAGAGTAAGTGTAAATAGCTCTGATAGTGCCTCTTCATGGGTAAATTTATACACTGAAAAAGTATCATCAGAAAGCTCACCAACTTTGCACGTAAAATGAAGCCCATTATTATTCATAGCTAATTCCTATATTTGTTTTTTACTGCCACTAATTTGGGGTAATGTCCAACATTCTTTAGTTTGTGTATTGATTATTTTAGTTAATAAAAAGCTATTATTAGTAATACAATAAGCAAAAAAATTTCCTAGTAACGATCCTAACCTAAACATTTCTCCTTTATCTGGGTAAAAATCAGGATCTAAATAAAATTCTAGTTGAACACCTCTTAAAGGTAATCCATTAACAAGTCTGTCAACAGGATGACTTATTACATTTTCTATACCAAGTAAAAATTGTTTTAAACGATTATGAGCAGGACGATTAGACTTACTATGAATATCAAAATCTTGTACTACTTGACGAATAACATTAATATCATTTAAAAAAATAGGGCTTAATGATAAGTGTGAAATTAATGGCCAATGGACATGGCTTGATATTATAGGTAAAAAAGGCTTACTGACTTTAGTAATATTGGTAAATGCAACACCACTCGGTACCTCGCCTGTGGATGTTGAAATTTCATTTATGTTCAGCCCTGTAATTTCTTGACGATTAATACACTCAAGCTCACAAATAAAATAATTTATATCGGTCACATCAGTAGGTTTACCTTGGTGATCAAAAAAAGAGAGTTTATAAATGACATTACCAATAACATCATGTTCTCGCTCTATTTTATAAAAAATATCAGCGTCATTAAATGTAAACCGTGTAGGAGAAAATTTAGTAATCGGTTTATATTCAATGGAGACTCCACGACCTAATCGATGTGCCTCTGCTGGTGAATAGACTCTCAAAATACGATAAATTTCATGCAAAGGATTGGTTGGTTTAATAACAAAGCCTGTTGGGGTTCTTTGTGCGCTATCAAAGGAAATAGGATAACTTACTGTTGAAAATTTATTAATTGCAGGCACGCAATATAAACGAAACACATGCTCATCAATAAGATTGTCGAAAGGAAATGCTTGGTTAAAATCAAAAACCACATCAAAACAGGCATTCTCACCTTGAAGAATGTATGGTTTTATATAACTAATATCTAATTCAATAAAATCATTAACATGATCGGTATAGAGATATTCTTGCAATAGTTGCAAACGCCAATAAGGAGAACCATTACATGGTAAAAGTAAATTTTCTTCCGTAGAGGGTTTAATATTAACCAAGTTGTTGGAGCACGAATATTCCTCTCCTGCCACTCTAATTTGGATATTTTCTAAATAATGTGAAAACCATAACAATAATAATCCGGCTGTCTGTTTATTTTCCCCTAAAAATAGCGGTAATAATTTAAACTCCCAATCAATTTGATTTGAATTGCCATACCATTCAAACGTTAAAGTAAGCTGAGAGCCTTTATTACTATGTACAATTTTACGATTAATGATTTGTAGTGGTAATATTCTAACATCTCGTCTTGTTTGAAAAATATAATGGTCCTTAGTTCCTGGATTTTTCGAACTTTGTACATGTATTTCAGGAGGAATATAAATTATCTCACCATTTCTTTCTGGAATAAACTCAAAAACCGTTGTTGCAGGAATAGGATTAATTGGCGTTGACCAAACTTCATCAAGTAAGGCATGGGTTATTTCAGGAAAAGCATCATCAATTTTCTGGCGCAAACGCGCAATTAAAAGAGCATTACCTTCTAATATTCGTTCAACATCAGCATCGTCAGTTGATGCTGAAAAAAATGCATCTAACTCAGGATGTTTTTCAGCAAAATGACGAGCTAATAGTTTAATGTATGAAATTTCATCTTGATAAAAATCTTTTAACTCCATTCCCTTCAAACCCTTTTGACTTAGATTAACTAAGACATTTCAAATACAGTTAACATCTTTAAGTGTTATTTATATATAATTATGTTATTGATGTTAACATAAAACCACAATTAATTATATTACAAAAGATAAATAGTTATTTGATTTAAAGAAAGTTATTTTACTGATTTACCTTTATATCTTTCAGCTAATAATAAAGCTGCGTTAGCATATGATTTATGGATAAGTTGATCAATCTGAGCTATATCCGTTACATTATTACGGAACTTAGGAGGAATATAATCTACCTCAACATTAATAGGTGAATATGTTGACCAATTACCAGTTACAACATCAACTAATGTAAATTTTAGTAAATAACGTAATGATTTGGTATTACTCGGTAATTTACCACCAGAATACAAACGCCAATTTACAATGTTTGTTTTTTCGTCAAGAACACCGTTTTCAAGCTCTCCCCAATAAACAACAATGGTGCGTTGACCTCCTTTGGCAGCGATAAGACGCAGTTGTTTCATGTAATTATTATAAATGACATGATCTGAATCTTTGCTTTTTCGGCGGTTTGATAATGTTTTTGTTTTTGGAAAACCATTATAAACCGAAACCTGATAGTACTTTGACATTTCTAACTGCATTGTGGCATCTGGTACACTTTCCCCAGACTGCACAAGAATAATAGAAGATTTAAGAGGAACATGGAATCCTTTTTTAGCCAAATAAGCGGCCTCTTGAATGTCATAATCCGTAATCTCTTTATCCAACTCTTCATCAAAAATATCTTTATCTGTTAACTGTACTTTAGCCACTTTTGCTGCGCTATAAGCTGGATTTTTTACCATTTGAGAGGATGAACAATTTATCAAGAAAAAGCTTAAAAATGAAATAATTATAAAATTTACTAATTTGGCTATTTTTTGCATGATGTTATTTGCCCTTATTTGAATAGATGACAAAATTTTTTCTAATACTTTACATTCTATTACATAAATAAGATAATCCTAACGTAATAAAACAAACATTACCATAAAAATTCATTATTAATTTTGTTCGATTTATAACAATAAAAAATAACACCAAAGATAAATATTAAAATTATTTATAATTTAGTTAGTTAAGCAATAACCTAATAAATTATAACAATAATACCGATGTTAAATAAACAAAATAATTTATACAACAATAAGCGCTAAAAAAAGATTATTGAAATAATATCGTTCAAAAATATTGTTTCAATAACAAAAATAACGTATTTTAAATAAGCAAATGCATTTATTTTCGATTTCTTAACGGCTCTATGGTGGGGATGTTGTTGGTGATATTGATAAATCATAATGTTAATTATTATTTTGTTTTATTTCATGGAGTAAGCATATTATGTTAGATATGCCACTAGCTAACTGGCGCACCATTACCGCCACCTCGTCTATGCCTTTATATGCGGTGCTTTCTAACGTCAGTGATGCGCAAGCCGTTAAAAACTACTATATTACCGATGGCTCGCAAACGCCTTATGGCCTTTATACTGGCACCCCTTACGA
>NZ_FMBA01000015.1 GCF_900094935.1 Gilliamella intestini | reverse complement strand
CTCGGCGAAAACAGACCATAGAGCGCAGCTTTGCTGACGCTAAACAACATCACGGACATCGCTATGCAAGATTTAGGGGAAGAGCGCAGGTTCAAATGCAGTGTTTATTGGCTGCAACGGCTCAAAATATCAAGAAAATAGCGATAAAGCTATTTTTGTTACGTTTTTTTAGGCTATTTTTTAATTTATTTAATAAAATCCAAATTAAAATCCTATTTATGGTTTAAATAAAAAAATAAACCCCGAATTATATCGAGGTTTGTCATCAATCTGAGACCGCCCTAATTGGCGGTTTTTTATTGAGTGAATACCTAAAGTGTATACTTGTGAATAGTAAACATTTAAGTATACACCACTCAAACCCTTTTAGAATAAGGCTTCAAGCAGGTAGTGAACACCGTGCATACTTTTTTATAAAATTTTATTTTTATGGGGGGGAGGTATAAAAAATCTAAAACATAATTAACGGATACCGCTCACCTAGATAAATTTTTACACCGTCAAAATTCTAAAACCAATTTTTTTTAACCTTTCAATTCGGCAAGATTAAAATACCTAATATTGGGGTCACTTTTTGTTTTAGGTATACGTTTAGGTATACGATTCGATTTTTAAAAGTTAATCTTTCAGTATTTCCAGTGTGTTTATCTATATGATTCTGTTTCCCTTGGCTCAATATTCAGAAAGATTCTTTAAAACCCACTAAAGCACACAAAACCAAGCAATGACAAGCTTTAATGACTATTTCATTATCCTGTAAGTATCATTTACGACCAAAACTTTAGGTATATTCTTAGGTAAATAAACGCAATATACCTATATATCGTATACCTAAAATAATTAAGTAAAGAAAGGCGTATTTATTAGCAGACACTCAGAATTTAGTGACAAAATCAACTGTCACCAGTTAACCGCCCGCATAAAATTTAGGATATAGCCTATTTTACTAGCTCAACTATTTAACATTAATTATTTAAAATATGTTATCTATATCACACTATAGAGAAGATTTCTTTTAACTTTTGATAGCGCTATCACATTTCTATTATTTTTTAATATCTATTATTACTCAGTATGTTAACTTGTTAGTCATTATTAATAATAACAGTTTTAAGGGAGACAAAATGTTAGAAACATGGTTAACCAGTAAAACAGTCAACATTGTTGATTCGGTCAGCAATTGGAAAGAGGCAATACAACTTTGTGCTGCCCCATTATTAAAAAATAATACTATTACACCAAATTATATTAATTCTATTATTGAGTTACATGAATCAATTGGACCTTATTATGTATTGGCACCAGGTATTGCTATGCCTCATGCCAGACCAGAACAAGGTGTAAACCAATTAGGTTTATCCATGTTATTGGTCAAACAAGGCGTTAAATTTAACTCTCAAGAAAACGATCCCGTTTATTTAATTACTTTATTAGCTGCCAATGATAACACTAGCCATATTGAGATGTTAACACAATTAGCAGCACTATTTAGTGATTCAAATGATATCCAAACAATCTTTAATTCCCGAAGTTGTGATGAAATTTTAGCTGTTATTAAACGTTATTAAATTGAAATAAACAAAAAGGATAAAAAAATGAAAATTATGGCAGTTTGTGGTTCAGGTCTTGGTAGTAGTTTTATGGTTGAAATGAATATTAAAAAAGTATTAAAAAAAATTAATATTGATGCAGAGGTTACACATGCGGATCTTGCATCTGCAACACCAGAACAAGCAGATTTATTTGTCATGACAAAAGATTTAGCAACCAGTTCTGGAATTCCTGCCGATAAACTAGTTGTTCTAAACAATATTATTGATATCAATGACTTAGAATCTAAACTTGTTGAATTTTTTGCAAAACACTAATCAAATTATGGAGTGTTGCTATGATCCAAGAAATAATAAAGTTTATTGTTGATATTCTAAAAACACCAGCAATACTAGTTGGCTTTATTGCTATGGCGGGGCTTGTCGTCCAACGCAAATCATTTGCTGATACGGTAAAAGGAACAGTTAAAACCATTTTGGGATTTTTAGTATTGAGCGGTGGTGCTAGCGTACTTATCAGTGCTATAACTCCATTAGGTATGATGTTTGAACAAGCTTTTCAATTACAAGGAATTATACCTAATAATGAAGCCATTGTTTCTATGGCCTTAAATGAGTACGGTACAGCAACTGCATTAATTATGGCTTTGGGTATGATTGCCAATATCGTAGTGGCTAGATTTACACGTTTAAAATTTATTTTCTTAACCGGCCATCATACTTTCTACATGGCTTGTATGATCAGTATTATTTTAAAAGTTGCTAATTTTGATGGTTGGCAATTAGTATTTACTGGTTCATTAGTATTAGGGCTAATTATGGCTTTCTTCCCTGCTTTAGCTCAACCTCAGATGCGTAAAATTACAGGAAATGATGATGTAGCGTTTGGTCATTTTGGTACTTTAGGCTATGTATTAGCTGGTTATCTTGGTAAATTGTTTGGTAAAAATTCTCGTTCAACTGAAGATATGAATTTGCCTAAAAATTTAAGCTTTTTACGTGATAGTTCAATTTCTATATCATTAACTATGATGATTATTTATTTAATTCTTGCCATATTTGCGGGGTCTGATTATGTTCAAAAAACGTTAAGTAAAGGCGATAACTATCTTGTTTATGCAATCATAGAAGCAATCACCTTTGCCGCTGGGGTTTTTATTATTCTACAAGGTGTTAGGCTTATTCTTGCTGAAATTGTACCTGCATTTACTGGTTTTTCAGAAAAATTAGTTCCAAATGCAAAACCTGCCTTAGATTGTCCTGTTGTTTTCCCATATGCGCCAAATGCTGTTTTGATCGGTTTCTTATTTAGCTTCCTTGGCGGATTAGTAGGTCTATTTGTTTTAGGAAAATTAAATACTGTACTTATACTTCCTAGTGTAGTTCCCCATTTCTTCTGTGGAGCAACATCAGGAGTGTTTGGTAATGCTATGGGGGGGCGCCGAGGTGCAATGCTTGGCGCATTTGCTAATGGTTTATTAGTAACATTTTTACCGGTTCTTTTATTGCCTGTTTTAGGATCACTTGGTTTTGCAAATACAACTTTCTCAGATGTGGATTTTTGTGGTATTGGGATTATTTTAGGTAATATGGCAAAATGGTTTAATAAAGATATTATTATGAGTATTTTTATTGCTATTTTTGCACTATTAGTAATATTCAACTATATTTTTAAACCTAAAAAAAGTATCAGAGAGAATGTTGAGTAAATAATTACTATTTCATTTATAAAAAATATTATGCCAGACAATTTGTCTGGCATTTTTTCATAACCCCTTTTAATTGTTTAGTTGCTAACAAAAAAACCATAAGCAACAAACAAACCTATAATAATAATTGTTGAAACTGCAATGGTTACCATTCTTTTTATTTTATATTTTTTCATTTCACCAAGAGAAAGCTCTCTATTTTTATTTTTACCATAGTAATAATAATATATTGGCAAACCGATTAAAGTCAGTACGATAGAAACCATACCATTTATGGTTTGATAAACTAACATACCGTAAATAACATAAGCCGCCCCTAGCATTGCAATGATAGGAATTATTGGATAACCAATAACTTTATAAGGTCTATGTACATCTGGGTATTTTCTTCGAGCAACCATCACTCCAATAAACGTTAGTAAATAAAATACCCAAATTGAAAACATTGAGATTTCTGATAAGCGATCTGCATCAAGAAGCGTTGAATATAAAAAAGAAAAAATAACTAAAACAATAATCGCATTAACTGGTGAACGGCTATCATCATCAATAGTACTTAAATAACGCGCCCCAATAATAGTTCCCCGCTCAGCCATACTAAATATAGTACGAGATAGCGTCATAATATATCCATTAATTCCGCCAAGAATCGAAACCATAATACCAACAGCAACAAGATTCCCTCCAAAATGCCCAAACATGCGTTGTGAAGCAACGGATGATGCGTCATGACCAAGAGAAACCATCTCTTGCACAGGAAAAATTTTAAATAACGCGATATTAATACAAGCGTAAACAACTACAAGAAAAATAATGCCAAAAATAATTGCTTTAGGTAATACTTTTGATGGATTATTAATCTCACCAGCTACTGACGCAACTTGTGCCCAACCATCATAAGCAAAAAGAGTTGCCAAGATAGCTACTGCAAAAGGAGCATACGATTCAATACCTTGCCCACTAGCAGTGAATAACGCGACTTGGCCATTACCTTCACATAATCCAAATATAGCCAATAACAATATAGGAATAAGTTTACAAACTGTAGCAATCATCTGTAAATAACCTGCTTCTCTAATACCAATAGCATTAATAAAGGCAATAAAACCCAAAACACCAGCACTCACCGCCATTCTATAAGCATCATCAATACTAAATAATAGACAAAATACTGAACTAAAATATCCAACCAACGCTCCAACTAATGAAGGAGCAAAAATAACTGTCATCATCCAACCATAAAGATGAGAAATTTTGGTGCCATATATTTTTTCTAAATAAACCAGCATCCCTCCTGTTTTTGGGAACATTACACCTAATTCACAAAGTGTTAACCCGCCACAAATAGAAATGGCGCCACCTATTATCCACGCTAATAGTGCATAATTATAATCACCAGTAACTTCTAATACTGATGGTGGTTTCATAAACGCTCCTGCACCTAAAACCATTCCAACGACTAGTGATAATGCAGAAACTAAACCAAGATCCTTGCGCAAGTTATTCTCTAAATTGTGATCTGCCATAAAGTTCCTCTTAAAACATATAAAATTAACGGCGAAATTTTGATATAATAGGGAATTATTCATAAAACACAAGGAAGATTAGTTTTTTATATAAAAAACTTAATAAATCAAATAAATAATATTTTTATTTATAAAAAAAGCCAGCATATAGCCAGCTTTTTGAATTACAAATAAGGTTAACTTATTTAGTCTTCTTCATTTTCATATCTACAACCATACGACCTCGAATTTTACCTGCTTTCATTTCTTCGATCATATCATTGATATCTTCCAACGGTCTTTTTTCGACTATCGGCACGACCTTTCCTTCTGCACTAAACTGAAATGCTTCTGCTAAATCTTCACGAGTACCAACCAATGAACCTAAAACTTGAATACCATCTAACACGGTTTTAGGAATACTTAAATCCATATTTTCTGAAGGCAAACCTAAGGCTACCACTCGCCCTAAAGGTCGCACTGAATTGATGGCCTGATTGAATGCTGTTTTAGTCACAGAAGTTACAACAGCACCGTGCACTCCCCCCCCTGTGTGTTCTTTAATATAAGCGCCCACATCCTCAACTTTTTTAGGATTAACGACCAAATCAGCACCTAGTGTTTTACATAATTCTAATTGGCTATCGCTGTTACTAATAGCAACCACTTTATTATTAAACACTTTTTTACCATATTCGACAGCAAGTGTTCCCAAACCACCAATTCCAAATACTGCAAGCCATTGCCCTGGTTTAGTAGCAGCCACTTTAATACCTTTATAGGTAGTCACACCAGCACAAGTTACACTTGTTGCTTGTGCTGGATCGAGCCCTTCTGGCACTTTAACCGCATAATCAGCTTTAACAATGCACTGCTCTGCCATACCTCCATCAACAGTATATCCAGAGTTTAATGCATTACGACAAAATGTTTCATTGCCTGAAATACAATACTCACAAGTACCACACCCAGCATGGAACCAAGCAATGCTAACCCGATCACCAACTTTTAAGCTTTTTACATCTGGGGCAACTTTAGTCACAATTCCTACACCTTCGTGCCCAATAACACGACCTGGTTTTTTACCAAAATCGCCAGCCGCAACATGAAGATCAGTATGACAAAGACCACAATACTCAACATCAACTAAGGCCTCTCCTGCTTCTAAAGGACGAATAGGGATATCTTTGATTTCGACTTGACCATCACACTCTTGCTTAATAACTGCTGCTTTCATTTTTTCTCCTAGGAAATTTTAAAATTAAAATATCATTGAATTTATTTTAACCTAATCCCACTTAAAAAATTTGAGTTATTTCACAATTTTATAAAAAAATAATTATTTCTATAATTGTGTACTTACTACGTGATATTTGCACAAATATTCACTTTTCAGGTTATGTTTTTTGTAAAAAATATTCAGGAGTCTATACCGTTTCATTATCAAAAAACCGAAAATAACGATAGATACTTTTAATTGTTAGCATAATCAGTCAATATTTAGTCATGAAAAATAGAGATAGCAAAAGTTGGATTTTTTATTTTCTTATTAATTACTATATACTACAGCTTTAGCTATTTTTTGTACTATTTATGTTAAAACGAAGTGTTAACCTTTTTATTGCTTTATTTGCTATTTCTATCATTGCTTTTGAAACCTATATCTATTGGCATACTCAGTTACGCCCTTGGCAGCCTAGCTCTTCAATACAAAGGTTAGTTTATTATTATAGTTTTTTTACGGTATTATCAAATTTAATGTTAGCATTGAGCTGTTTTTGGCTAGCTATTAATCCCAATTGTTCTCGGTATAGCTTTAAAGTTATTCGATTAAATGGACTAGTTGGTGTGGTTATAACTGCAATTGTGTATAACATAATATTAAGAGGAATTCATACGCCTCCTAATATATTACTAAAAATTGCTAATGAAAGTTTGCATGTTGTTATTCCTACTTTGGGAATATTGACTTGGTTTATTTGGGGGCCATTTCGGCAAATCAATATTAAAGTCATCACCGGATCATTATTGTCATTAATGGGATATGGCATTTATATTTTTGTTCGAGGCTATTATACAAACCTATACCCGTACCCTTTTATTAATGTTGTGAAAATTGGCTATGCTAAAGCGTTGTTGGCTACGAATAATGTATTTTTACTATTTTTAGTGGTAGCTTTTTTATGTTGGGCAATTGACTATTTAAGGAGTCGAAAATGAAACTGTATATTTATGAACATTGTCCTTTTTGTGTTCGGGCAAGAATGATTTTTGGACTAAAAAACATACCCGTTGAACAGCAGGTATTACTTAGTGATGATTTTGCCACACCTGAGCGTATGATTGGTGAAAAAATGGCACCTATTTTACAAAAAAATGATGGTAGCTATATGCCTGAAAGTTTAGACATTGTTGATTATATCGATAATAATTATGGCAATAAACCCATTTTAACAGGCCCTAAATCGTCACATATCACAGATTTAATAAAACAGTTACAACAATATGACTATAAATTAGTGTGTCCACGTTATATAAAACTTGGTTTAGCGGAGTTTGCAACACAAAGTGCTATCGATTATTTTGTTACGAGTAAAGCAAAAAAAATGGGGTCTTTTGATGAGTGCTTAATGCAAACTGATTCATTAATTTCTAAAGTTTCAACTGCATTAAACAAACTTGAGTTGTTGATTGTTTCGTCTGATGCATGTAATGGCGAGTTATCTTTAGATGATATCTGTTTATTCCCAATTTTACGAAATTTAACATGTGTTAAAAACTTAACATTTCCGCCTAAAATTAAAGCTTACATTCAATCTATGGCAAGCCTTAGTAAAGTTGATCTGTTTTTTGATAAAGCCATTTAATGAGTTGGACAGAAATATAACATTGTTATTTGGTATTAAACCTGAACAGTAAAACTTAATCTTGTTAAAAAGAACAGGAAAAATAAATCCTGTTCTTTTTACTTACCAATAACATGTTACTAATGATTATTTAAAATAATTAGCTAATTACTTAATTTAACATCAATAACTTCAATATTTTCTTTACCGCCGTAAATATCATACCAAGGTGTTGCATATTGCTTTAATATTTTGTTGAGGTGCTCGACATTTTCTCGCCCCGTTTGATCTAACCAACGTTTCAAACCTTCTTTGCCACCATTTGCATAAGCAGCGACACCTTCAAACCATGTTGCACGGCCACCTAAAATACCACTGTACTTAGCGCCATTTTCACCAGCAAAAATAAGTTCTTCATGGAAAGTTTTTGTTGGTACTCCAGCACTTAAATAAATGAATGGACGAGTTGCGGCATCACTTGCTTGTTTAAAATAATCAGCAGCTTGTTTTTGAGTATAAACAACGATATTGTTGTCGTTAAAGCCTTCTACATTCTTAAACAATACGGGAACTTCGACTTTTAAAATATCAATATAATACTGTTCTTTAGTAAACTCTTTTATTGTATTGATGACTTTTTGAGGTTTGATTTTTGCAAATTCAGGACTTTTATCATCGGTTATCACATTGTCATATACAATTGGTTCAACAAATACAGGAATATCAGCAGCTCTAGCTTCATTGCCTAAACGTTCTAAAAATGCGTGTTTTTTATCTAAAATATCTTGAGGATCATCCGGATTATAATAAACCAATACTTTTGCGGCATCGGCACCTTTTTTTATTAGGCGTTGTAATGAATCCTCAGGCAAAATATCGGGTAATCGTCCTGGAGTACTAGCATCATATCCTGTTTTTTCGTATGACATGATTAATCCAGCATTGCTATTTTTGGCCGTCATGCCTTTAAAGCCATATTCTTCATCTAACAAAATTGCACTGACATATTTAGTTAATTCTTGAGAGACAAGTTCTTTAAATTCATACACCATATCGATATGATAACGATCTTTCCCCACAGCAGATTCCATCATTTTAACCATTGAACCGCGTTGATCGATCGCTAATGCTGCAATAATACCATCTTGGTTTGATAATTGTTGCATACGTGTAAATTTACCACGAGAAATACATTTTTTAGCCATTTTACGCTCCCCCATTTAATAAGAATTTTTATTGTAGTTTTTTTATTCGGTTAATTATTAATCATTTGTGCTAGTTTTAACCATACACTTGATAAAAATCAATCATTGTACAATGGCATCCTGATTAAATTGAATTGATAGCTTAATTAAATATATTCTTTAAAAATTTATGAGTTAAGGTATAGTAGTTAAGAATATTAAACTGTTTGTAAACAAAAATTTACAGGGATGACCATGTCAAATGCATTAACTCACATACCGACAAGAACCTTAAATTCTCAAGACTATAAAACATTAGTGCTTTCCGCATTAGGAGGAGCATTAGAATTTTATGACTTTATTATTTTTGTCTTTTTTTCAATGACTATTAGCCATCTTTTTTTCCCAAATGATATGCCTGCTTGGTTAAGCCAAGTTCAAACATTTGGTATTTTTGCAGCAGGATATTTAATACGTCCATTGGGTGGAATTGTTATGGCACACTTTGGTGATCGTTTAGGCCGCAAAAAAATGTTTACACTAAGCATATTGCTCATGGCATTACCCACACTATTTATAGGTTGTTTACCCACTTACATAAATATTGGTATTTTGGCTCCTGTATTACTTTTGCTTATGCGCTTGTGTCAAGGTCTAGCTGTAGGCGGTGAAGTGCCTGGAGCTTGGACTTTTGTTGCTGAACATGTGCCAAAAAATAAAATTGGCTTAGCTTGTGGCATTTTAACAAGTGGTTTAAGTCTAGGCATTTTACTTGGTTCATTAGTCTCAACAGCTATGAATAAATTTTTATCTTCTGAACAGATCATTGATTGGGGCTGGCGTATTCCATTTATTATTGGTGGTATCTTTGGATTGATTGCAATGTATTTACGTCGTTGGTTAAAAGAAACACCAATTTTTCTTGAAATTCAAAAACGTAAACAACAAGAATTATCTAAAAAAATACCTGTTATCACGGTATTAACTCAATACTTACCTCAAACCATTTTATCAATGCTACTCACGTGGGTACTTTCTGCGGGTATCATGGTGATCATGCTCATGACACCAATTTTGTTACAAAAACAGTTTGGTTATTCACCAATTGATGCGTTGCAGGGTAATATATTAGCAATTATTGGATTAATTATAAGCTGTACTTTCTATGGCATGATGATGGATAAATTTTCTATAGGCAATGTTTTGTTTATTGGATGTTTTATTGCTGCGATTATGATCATTATCTTTTATTTTTCGTTAGACAATCCTCATATTTTATTTATTACTTACTCGCTGACAGGATTTAGTATAGGTATAGTTGGTTCTTTTTCTTATTTTATGGTTAAAGTGTTTCCTGCACAAATTCGTTATAGTGGAGTCTCGTTTTCATTCAATATGGCCTATGCTATTGCAGGAGGTATAACACCTTTACTGATTTCATTTTTTAGTGATTTCGTCAGTAAAATGGCACCCGCTATTTATGTGGCTGGATTATTTTGTTTGGGCGCATTCATTGGATTATTTCTATTAATTAATAATAATTGCCAAAAATATCTTGCTAAAGATATGGAATAAACATAATTTGTAGAAATTGTTCACATTATTTACAGTAATTTGAAAAATTACTGTCATAAAGACTCATAAAAAATAAAATCAACGCGCTATCACAAACAAGCGATAGCGCGCATATCATAAAGAAAAATAACCGTCACTAATTGGGCTAAACGCTTATGATAAGTCGCTAGGTCTCTGATAACAGGCTAAATAAAGCCCAATTAGAGTTTTTCCCCCTTTAAGTAGTAAAAATGAATGTTACAAAACCATAACCATGGATTTAAATATATAATTAAAATCGAAAAATACATAAAAATAAATTAAGACGGCAAGCTAAAGGTGATAACAAAGGTTTGTCTTTACTTAAAAATCAAACAAAGCAACAAACTAGAGAATATTCACCCGATAGTATCTATTTTTAAGGTTTTTACACATAAACGTAGTACACTCCTGAAACTTTTTGATAAAATGACGTTGTTTTTATTTATTTAAATAAAATATCTGATTAGATAAACTACGTGATAACCAGCATATTTATTGACACCTAGTATATAATGTAAAAAATAACAGTAATGTAGAGATAATTTTGATGGTTAGCCAAAACACAACCGCCCAAAGCAAAATGCTAATAGAACAGTTTTTAGATTCATTATGGTTAGAAAGAAATCTTGCAGAAAATACTATTGAATCTTATAAGCTTGATTTGTTAGCATTAAGCCAGTTCTTACAACAACAAAATACTACATTTTTAACTGCTCAAACGATTGATTTACAAAAATTTTTAATGCAACGAGTAGAAGATGGCTATAAAGCAAGTAGTTCAGCACGCTTACTTAGTGCAACCAAACGATTTTTTCAGTATTTATATCAAGAAAATTACCGAACCGATGATCCATCAGCAGTATTGTCATCACCCAAACTACCTAAAAAGTTGCCTAAAGATTTAACTGAATCACAAGTTAGTGATCTACTTGAATCGCCTAGTATAGAAGATCCTATCGAACTTAGGGATAAAGCCATGTTAGAAGTGCTTTATGCCACCGGTTTACGCGTCTCTGAATTAGTAAATTTACAAATGAGCGATATGAGCTTACGACAAGGAGTTATAAGAGTTATTGGAAAAGGAAATAAAGAACGTTTAGTACCACTAGGTGAAGAAGCTGTTTATTGGCTTGAATATTATTTAAAATACGCCCGAAACGATCTTCTAAAAAATAACGCTATTGATGTACTATTTCCGAGTAGATTAGGCAAAAAAATGACACGACAGACCTTTTGGCATAGAATAAAATACTATGCCATATTGACAGGCATCAATGTTGAAGCTCTTTCACCGCATGTTCTTCGGCACGCTTTCGCAACCCATTTACTTAATCATGGGGCAGATTTGCGTGTTGTGCAAATGCTGCTTGGACACAGTAGTCTATCAACAACACAAATTTATACACATGTAGCAACAGAAAGATTAAAACAGTTACATAGCAAACATCATCCTCGAGCATAATGCTCGAAAAAATAAGGATAATTAAATGAGAAAATTAATTTTAGGTTTAGCATTAATATCAACTACCGCACTAGCAAATAATACCGATATTATTAAAACAATGGGTAAATTAGGCTACAGTAATAAAGATGTTAAAATTACAAATAGCCCTATAAACAATCTAAAAAGTGTCGAAACACCTGATGGCGTTTTTTATGTCACAGATGATGGTAAATACTTAACTCAAGGCCCTATTTATAACATTCAAAATAGCGAACCTGAAAATATCGCTAATAGCTACAATCTAAAAATGATAAAATCAATTGAAAACGATGCTATCGTTTACAAAGCTAAAAATGAAAAATATATCATTTCAGTCTTTACTGATTACACTTGTCATTACTGTAAACTACTACACGAAAATATCGATAAATATTTAGAAGCAGGTATTTCAGTACACTATTTTGCATTCCCTAGGGCTGGTGCTGATAGTGATGTTGGTAAAAATATGCAATCTATTTGGAGCATGACTAACCGAAAGGCAGCATTTGAAAATGCTTATAAAGGTAACACTATTTCTCCTGCTAGCAGCATGGTTCCTTATGTAACACAACAATTTAATGTTGGTAAAAAACTTGGCATTAATGGTACACCAGCAATTGTTTTACCTAATGGGCAGTTAGTTGCTGGCTATGTACCTGCTGATAAATTAATTGAAATTTTAGATAAAAAAGTGACTAAATAACAATTAGTAAGTTATTACTTGTTGAAAATTAGAACATAACGAAAAACACATGCTAGCGCCAATACGCTAGCATATAAAATATGAAAAAAAACAAACTAAAACATCGTAAATTATCAGGATTGCATCCAAAATTTTCAGATGATATTCCATTATTATTACAACGAATTTATGCTTTACGTGGCGTTACTAGTATGCAAGAACTTGACTACGCTACACGTAATTTATGTAATTACGATAAACTAGATGGTATAAAAAAAGCCGTTGAAATTCTTTATTTAGCGATGAAGAATAATGAAAAAATCATAATTGTTGGCGATTTTGATACAGATGGAGCAACAAGTACTGCTTTAATCATCAAAGCGCTTAAAAATATGGGGTGCCAGTCTGTTGATTATATCATACCTGATCGCTTTGAAGATGGTTATGGGTTAAGTGTTTCAATTGTAAAAAAAGCTATTTTACAAAATGTACGGCTTATTATTACCGTTGATAATGGTATATCTGCCATTGAAGCTGTTGATTTTGCTAAACAATCAAACTTATCAGTTATTA
The DNA here is from genome assembly GCF_900094935.1 of Gilliamella intestini. GTDB lineage: Bacteria > Pseudomonadota > Gammaproteobacteria > Enterobacterales > Orbaceae > Gilliamella > Gilliamella intestini. The sequence goes on along the minus strand of NZ_FMBA01000015.1, from coordinate 38,189 downwards.
TTACTGATCACCATTTATGTCCAGAACAATTACCCAATGCAGATGCGATAATTAATCCTAATTTACCCAATTGTAATTTTCCATCTAAGCATTTAGCTGGAGTCGGCGTAGCTTTTTATTTTATGTTGGCCCTACGTGCAAAATTACGCAAAGAAAATTGGTTCACGAATAATAATTTGACCGAATACAATGTAACAAATTTACTTGATTTAGTGGCACTAGGTACGATTGCTGACGTAGTTAAACTAGATCACAATAATCGTATTTTAGTTTACCAAGGCGTAAACAGAATCAGAGCGGGTTATTGTAGTGAGGGGATTAAGGCTCTATTACATATAGCAAAAAAAGAGCCTACATCTATTACTTCAACAGATTTAGCTTTTTATATTGCACCTAGATTAAATGCTGCGGGCAGAATGGATAATATGTCATTAGGTGTCGAATTGTTGCTTTGTGATAATTATGATTTAGCAATCAGCAAAGCAACCGATCTTGATAACCTCAATAGCGATCGAAAATTGATTGAACAAACCATGCATAAAGAAGCATTATTATTTATTGATGAAATTGAAAAACAAAACATATCAATTCCTAACTTACTTGTTTTTCATCACCCTGAGTGGCATCAAGGCATTATTGGTATTTTATCTTCACGTTTAAAAGATAAATATCATCGACCAGTTATATCTTTTGCTTCCACCCAAGACGGTTTTCTAAAAGGATCTGGGCGTTCAATTAAAGGGATTCATTTACGTGATCTTATGGATGAATTAAATCAACAACACCCTGATTTAATAGTAAGTTTTGGTGGTCACTCAATGGCAGTTGGATTAACCATACGAGAAGAAAATTTAGCGCGTTTTAAAAACAGCTTTGAGGTACTTTTAAACACACGATTACACCCCGAATTATTAGAACCTATCATTGAAACTGATGGTCAAATAGATACTAAAGATTTTACTTATGCAATTGCCAAACTATTAAAAGAATCAGGTCCATGGGGAGAAGGTTTTTATACACCAATTTTTGATGGTGATTTTATTATTCATCAACAGCGGTTATTTGCAGATAAGCATCTTAAACTACTGCTAGAACCTCAAAACGGTGGGCCTCTCATTGAAGGAGTGTTGTTTAATGTAAATAGAGAGCAATGGCCTGATCAGTCAATAAAAAATGTAAAAGTAGTTTATCACTTAGATGTCGATGAATTTCGTGGTAATCAAGCTCCGCAATTAATGATTAAACATCTATGGCCTATCGCATAAGCAAGTGGAATGGATTATAATTACATAATTACGTTAAATTTACACCTAATTACTAGCTAAATTGACAATAGTTATCCAACATTACCAATATAAAAATTATACTACGTATTAAGGACTAAAAATGCATATTCATATTCTTGGAATTTGTGGCACATTTATGGCAGGGATTGCTTTAATAGCTCGCTCTCTAGGTCATAAAGTAACGGGTTCAGATAAAAATGTTTACCCACCAATGAGCACACTTTTACAAAAAGAACACATTGATATCATTGAAGGATATGATCCATCACAACTGACATCAAGACCTGATTTAGTCATTATTGGCAATGCGCTATCAAGAGGTAACCCTTGTGTAGAATATCTTTTAGATAATAACATTCCTTATATTTCAGCACCTCAATGGTTACATGACAATGTATTACGGGATCGTTGGGTCATAGCTATTGCTGGAACTCATGGTAAAACTACAACTGCGGGTATGGTCAATTGGATTTTAGAAAAACAAGAATATAAACAAGGATTTGTGATTGGTGGCGTACCCGGTAATTTTGAAGTTTCAGCAAGATTAGGCGAAGGCAATTTTTTTGTCATAGAAGCTGACGAATATGACTGCTCATTCTTTGATAAACGCTCAAAATTCATGCACTACAGTCCTAAAACACTTATCATGAATAATTTAGAGTTTGATCATGCTGATATTTTTGATGATCTTAGTTCAATCCAAAAACAATTCCATCATTTAGTTCGTTTAGTACCAAGTAAAGGACTTATCATTTCACCGCAAGAAGATGTAAATTTAAAACAAGTATTAGCAAAAGGTTGTTGGAGCCAACAAGAATTTACGGAATCAGAAACAGGTTGGTTAGCGCAACGTATCAATAATGATGCAAGCCATTTTGCTGTTTACTATAAAAACCAAAAAGTAGGCGAAGTAAAATATTCATTAGTAGGCGAACATAATATGCATAATGCATTAATGGCAATCGCCGCTGCTCATAATGTAGGAATTGAGCCTGCGGATGCTTGTTTAGCATTAGGCTCATTTGTCAATGCCAAAAGACGTTTAGAACTCTACGGTGAAGTTAATAACATTCAAATCTATGATGATTTTGCTCACCACCCAACTGCAATTTTAGCAACATTAGAAGCATTACGTAGTAAAATAGGAGCTAATCGTCGCATTCTAGCCGTACTTGAACCACGCTCAAATACGATGAAATTAGGGGTATCTAAAGATGAACTAGCCCCATCACTTGGTCGAGCTGATGAAATTTTTATATTCCAACCTGAACAACTACCTTGGCTGGTTGCCGATGTGGTTGATGCTTGTATTCAACCCGCTTACTGGACTGGTGATATCGATTTATTGGTTGAAATGATCACAAAATCAGCTAAACCAACCGATGCAATTTTAATTATGAGTAATGGTGGCTTTAATGGTATCCATAAAAAGATTTTAGAAAACTTAAAGAAGAAACAAATAAAAAACCAAGAACAATAACCACTAGTCTAAAAATAATATAAATAGCAATATGAGATATGCCTCGTCATGTGGCATATCAAACAAAAAGGATATTTCATGAATGAAACTACCGACATGATTGCTATGCTATGTCGTAGAATAAAATTAGCCAGAATTGAGAAAAATTTATCTCAACTAGAACTTGCGCAAAAATCCGAAATTGGCATTGCAACAATAAAACGTATTGAACAAGGCGAATCAATTACATTACAAACATTAATTTCTGTTCTTCGTGGATTAGATGAGCTTGATCAGCTGAATAACTTACTTGCTTATAACGAAGTTATTCACAACATATCGATAGAACAACCAAAACGAAAAAGAAGACAAAAAACAATAAAAACAGAAAAAGTAAATGTGCTAACAGAAAATGATTTTCTACGTTCTAAAGTCAATACTATGCGTTGGAAGCATTAAATTCAATCAATTAAGTACACTTAATTAACTACCGCTGATTAAAACTATTTAAGTCTTGGCCGATTACAAAATCGACCAAGATAATACAACAAATAACACAAACTAATTACAATGGACTGTAATCGCAAGTCCACCACGCGATGTTTCTCGATATTTGGCATTCATATCTTTACCTGTTTCGTACATCGTTTTAATCACTTTATCTAACGATACTTTAGCTGCTGTGATTCGTCTTAAAGCCATTCTTGTTGCATTGATTGATTTTACTGCAGCAATCGCATTACGCTCAATACAAGGCACCTGTACTTGACCAGCTACAGGATCACAAGTCAATCCTAAGTTATGCTCCATCGCAATTTCAGCAGCCATACACACTTGTTCAGGATTCCCCCCTAAAAGCTCAGCAAGCCCAGCGGCCGCCATAGAGCAAGCAACACCAACCTCGCCTTGACAACCAACTTCTGCACCAGAAATCGATGCATTAATTTGGTAAAGTTGCCCAATAGCACCACATGTCAAAAAGAATCGAATGTAAATATCAGGTGTTACTTCGTTGATAAATTTATCATAATAAGCAAGTACTGCAGGAATAATGCCACATGCCCCATTTGTTGGTGCTGTCACCACACGTCCACCCGCGGCATTTTCTTCACTTACGGCAAGTGCAAACATATTTACCCAATCAATAATCACCATTGGATCACTAATAATTTTATCTTTAGTAGTAGACAATTGACGATATAATGAAAACGCACGACGAGGAACTTTAAGTGGTCCAGGTAATAACCCTTCTGTGTTCATACCTCGTTTAATACATTCCAAAATAGTTTGCCCAACGCGAGAAAAGTACGTTTCAATTTCTTCATAAGAGTGCAATTGCAGCTCATTTTTCATCATAATACTAGAAATTGATAATGAGTTATCTTCACAATGCTTTAATAATTGCTCAGCAGAGGCAAATGGATAAGGAAGTTTTACAGAATCTTGCTCTTGTTGACCAAATTTTTCCTCTTCAACAATTTTGCCTCCTCCGACAGAGTAATATGTTTTTTGAAATAATAATGTATTTCCATTATAGGCACTTAGCGTCATACCGTTTTCGTGTAACGGTAAAAATTTAGAATGAAACACCATACAACTATCCAAAGGAAAATCGATTTCGTAACGATTATTATAGATAGGTAAACGGTCAGTTTGACTTAATGTTTCGATAAAAATAGGAATATTATCAATATTAACCGTGTCAGGCATTTCACCAGCTAACCCCATAATGATAGCAATATCGGTTTGATGCCCTTTACCTGTTAGTGATAAAGAACCATAAACATCCGCCACAATTTTTGTTACTGACGGCATCATTTCATTACTGATAAGCTGATCTATAAACGCTTTCCCTGCTCTCATTGGTCCTACTGTATGTGAACTTGAAGGTCCAATACCAATTTTAAATATTTCAAATACCGAACTCATATTTTTCCTTTTTAAGGCAGCACAAATTAATCGTGCTAGCCTAGTTATACCTTTGTAAATTTACTTATAAGCTTTTTTATTAATAAAACACCACTCATCGACATATACTAACGAATTTTGTTGATAAAAAACGAATAGATTATCTATAGTCAATCAAGCAAATTTTATAGCAAATTATAGATAGCTGCTGAAATAGCAACAACTCCCATCACAACAATAAAAATATTACTTAGTTTGCCACGATATTTTGCCAATACAGGTAATTTATGAATTGCATACATTGGCATTAAAAACAACAACACAGCTAAAATTGGGCCACCAAGTGATTCAATAAGACCTAAAATACTTGGATTTAATGTTGCAACCCCCCAAGCAGTTACAAACATAAAGGCAATAGCTAATTTATCAAGTTTCTTTTCTGAAATTGTTTTATTACGGCTACGCAAGAATTTATTAACAACACCATTAAACCCTTCTTTACCACCAAGATAATGGCCTAAAAACGATTTAGCCATGGCAATAAATGCAATTGGAGGGCCAATATACTCAATAACAGGTGATTTAAAACGATTGGCCAAATATGATAACGTTGAGATATTTTGAGCTTTTGCATCCAAAAGTTCAGCAGGCGACAAGCAAAGCGCACAACTAAAAACAAAAAACATCACTGTTACAACCATCATGATATTGCTTGCTGCAATAATTCTAGTACATTTAGGTTCAGCATAAACCTCGCCATATTCTTTACGTTTAGCGACAGCTAAAGATGAAATAATTGGTGAATGATTAAATGCAAAAACCATAACAGGAATAACTAACCATAGGGTCATTAAAATACTTTGCCCACCATCGCTACCACTATTAAATGACCAATTAGCAAAGAGTTCACCATTCCACTCAGGAATTAAAAATAGTGCTAAAATCATTAAAACAGCAATAAATGGAAAAACTAATATCGACATAACTTTAACGATAAGCTCTTCACCAAATTGAACAATCAGCATTAAAAATGCGACTAAAACAAATGAAAGTAAAGCCCTTGGGATCGATGACATGCCCAGTTGATTAACCATAAAACTATCAACGGTATTAGTAATACCAACACTATATACCAATAGTATTGGATAAATTGCAAAAAAGTAAAGAACAGTGATCCAATTTCCTGCTGTGCGCCCAAACGCTTCTTCAACTACAACGGTAATATCTCCTTCACGACTTTTGCCCGATAAAACAAATCGACATAAAGCCTGATGCGCAAAAAAAGTCATAGGAAAAGCAAGAACCAACATCACTAATAGTGGAATTAAACCACCCACACCGGCATTAATTGGCAAAAAAAGCACACCTGCACCAATGGCGGTACCATAAAGACTCAGCATCCATAAAGAATCACTTTTTCGCCATTTAGGTAACGCTGACTCATTATTGGCATTTGTTACGCTATCATTTGTCCTGAGCTTACTCATTTTTGTTACAACTCCTTAATCTAAAATTCGGCGCATATAATATCAATTTAATATCTTTTACAAAGTGATCTTTATCACATAAATAACAAGAAAATAAATATAATCAATAATATAGATAGGATCAAATTTGATACATAATAAATTGAAAATAATTAAAATATCAATTTTGATTCAAAGAAAACTGAGCAAAATACTTGCTCTAACGCAAATTTAACTAATATTAAATAAAAGCACCTAAATTTAAGAAACAACTCAATAGATATTTATATAATCAAACGATTAGTAATTAATAGAAAACCTCAACGTTAAGTAATAAACGTGACGACAATAAAAACATGGGCTATGGTATTAAACACTTATTTTGGCTAACAAGGCTACAGCAGATATGTTTAAACAAAATTTTTTCGCAAGCACCAAAAGCAATATGCATAGGCACTTATGATAATTTATAGCATAATCAGCAAATAAGTCAGGATTTAAAAGATAGAAAACAAAAATTTAAGAACAATTTATTAATAATTAAATTACCGTAAAATCGCATAAAACGGTTTCCTGTAAAATGTCTTAAATGTTTTTAGAAGATTATTTTAACTATGAAGTGTAAACAACTGGGTGTTTTCCTACCTATTAAAGATTGTATTTCAATCAAGAATTGAATCATAATAACAAATTATTCCTGTTTCTAAATTCTCAATTTCTAATTCGCCGCCGGTTAGAATTTCACCGCCAGAAAAATAACTTGGCTTTGTTTTTAGGATAACTTTTCCCAAAAGCTTATCATTGTAATAAAAATACCCTTCATTACTAATTTTATAAAGATCATCAGGTTCTATTAATCCTGTGCCACAAGGACAATTGATATAATCTAACCGACGGCCATCTTTAGTTTCGCAGCCATCTCCTCTCCAACCAAAATCCAAAATTTCATCATAACTTAAATCAGTAAAATGATAGATAATAAATTTAATTGGCTGGTATAGTACCAAAACCACAAAAAAGGCAATAATGAAGTGCGATAAATTTAATTTCTTCACATCAATTCCATTTAATTACTAATGCTAATAATTTACAATTAATCTTTATTATTCACAATAATTATCAATAAAATTTCTTTAGTGTTGCGCTGGGTACTGCTAAACTAGCTCACATTTTTATTATATTTATAAATAAATTATTTTCGGGATAAATTTATGCGAACCAGTAAATATCTTCTTTCAACGTTAAAAGAAACCCCCGCTGATGCAGAAGTCATTAGCCATCAATTAATGTTACGTGCCGGCATGATCCGTAAAGTGGCTGCGGGTTTATATACTTGGCTTCCCACTGGTTACCGAGTACTAAAAAAAGTAGAAAATATTGTTCGTGAAGAGATGAACAAAGCAGGAGCAATAGAAGTATTAATGCCGGTCGTGCAGCCTGCTGATATTTGGCAAGAAAGCGGACGTTGGGAACAATATGGTCCTGAATTATTGCGTATTAAAGATCGTGGCGACCGTGATTTTGTTCTAGGTCCAACTCATGAAGAGGTCATTACAGACTTACTACGTAATGAAGTTAGCTCATATAAACAATTGCCACTTAACGTGTATCAAATTCAAACCAAATTTCGTGATGAAGTGCGCCCTCGCTTTGGTGTGATGCGTTCACGTGAATTTATTATGAAAGATGCCTATTCTTTCCACACTACACAAGAATCATTACAAGAAACTTATGATGATATGTATAAAGCCTATAGCTCTGTATTTACACGCGCAGGTTTAAACTTTAGAGCAGTGCGCGCTGATACAGGATCGATTGGTGGTAACTGGTCACATGAGTTCCAAGTATTAGCTGACAGTGGTGAAGACGACATCGTGTTTTCAACAGAATCGGACTATGCCGCTAATATCGAAATGGCACAAGCACAAGCTCCAACACAAAAAAGAGCAGAGCCAACTAAAGCCATGGAGCTTATCGATACGCCTAATGCCAAAACAATTGACGAATTAGTTGAACAGTTTAATGTACCGATTGAGAAAACAGTTAAAACGTTAATGGTCAAAGCCACAAAAGAAAGTGAACACCAACTTGTTGCATTATTAGTTAGAGGAGATCACACCTTAAACGAAATCAAAGCCGAAAAAATCGATATCGTTGCCTCACCACTAGAATTTGCAACCGAAGAAGAAATCCGTGCGATTGTGAATGCAGGGCCAGGCTCATTGGGTCCAATTAACTTAAATATGCCAGTTATTATTGACCGTGACGTGGCTGTGATGAGCGATTTTAGCGCTGGTGCCAATATCGATCATAAACACTATTTTAATATCAATTGGGAACGTGACACTGCTTTACCTCGCATTGAAGATATTCGCAATGTGGTTGAGGGCGATATTAGCCCTGATGGCAAAGGGACATTACAAATCAAACGAGGGATTGAAGTTGGGCATATCTTCCAACTTGGCACAAAATATTCACAAGCAATGAAAGCAACAGTCCAAGGTGAAGATGGGCAAAACCACGTTATGATTATGGGTTGTTACGGCATTGGCGTTAGCCGAATTGTAGCCGCTGCTATTGAACAATGTCATGACGATCGTGGTATTATTTGGCCTGAAGCAATTGCCCCATTTAGTGTTGTCATTATTCCAATGAACATGTACAAATCCGAAAAAGTTCAAGCCACTGCCGAAAAACTTTATACTGATTTACAAGCTGCTGGCATTGAAGTTTTATTTGACGATCGTAAAGAGCGCCCTGGTGTAATGTTTGCTGATGCGGAATTAATTGGGCTCCCTCACACTATCGTAATTGGTGAACGCAATCTCGATAATGGAGAAGTGGAATACAAACACCGAGCTAGTGGCGATAAAGAAATGGTAAAAGTTGACAATATTATTGATTTTATCAAATATCGCTGTCGATTAGTTTAACTTTTGAAATAACCATCAAAACACAACAGTAATAAGGCAATTGCTGTTGTGTTTTGATATCTAGCTATCGAAAACGACTATCTCATAAAGATTAAATTCGCTTTAAAAATTCAAAGTGATATTGTGCTTTTTTTCAGCTAAAATGTATTGAAATAAATCTTATCTTAATTGGTTGAAATAATGTTAAAAAAAGTCATCGCATTTACACTATCTACCTCGTTACTATTACAAAGTACCCCTATCGTTTATGCTGATAATATCAACCTACCTGATATAGGAACTGCAGCAGCTACAACCCTTAGCATCGGTCAAGAAATGGAAATGGGTGACTACTATATGCGCATGTTGCGAAATAGCTCCCCAATAATCAATGATCCCGTTCTAAACCAATACATTAATGATCTAGGAAAAAAATTAGTCGCTAAATCAGAATCAGTAAAAACACCTTTCCATTTTTATATTATGAAAAGTGATGTACTTAATGCCTTTGCCTTTTTTGGCGGTAATGTTGTCATTCACTCTAAACTAATATTAGATACCGATAATGAAAGCCAATTAGCCTCGGTTATGGCTCATGAAATAGGTCATGTTACCCAACGCCATTTAGCGCGAGCAATGGAAAACCAAAGCCGTACAAGCCCTTATGTGTGGGGAGCAACATTAGGCTCGATTTTACTGACTTTAGCCAACCCCGAAGCAGGCATGGCAGCAATGACTAGCACCATGGCAGGTTCAGCGCAAAATATGATCAGCTTTACACAAAGTAATGAGCAAGAGGCGGATCGTGTTGGCCTTAGGACACTATCAAAAGCAGGATTTGATCCTTATGCCTCATCTGAGTTTTTACAAAAACTCGCCGACCAAAGCCGTTTTAGTAGCAAACCACCAGAAATATTACTCACTCACCCACTGCCTAATAGCCGAATAACAGATATTCGCAATCGCTCCTTACAATACAATAAAAAGAATATAACACCATCATTAAACTATTATTTAGCTAAAGCACGTTTAGCAATTTTAATTAATAACAAAAAAAATGCAGGCCAACTATTAATACAATCTTATAAAAAGCTAAATAATGAACAAAGCAATATTGCCGCTATTTATGGTAATGCTTTAGCTGACAACCTAAGCGGTAACAACCAAAAAGCCAAACAACAGTTGCAACCATTACTAGACAGTGACCCGAATAACATATGGTATATTGATTTAATGACCGATATTGATTTAGCACTCAACAATAGCAGTGCTGCCATTACGCGCTTGCAAGCGGCACTAAAAAAAGTCCCCGATAGCTCGGCATTACAATTGAATCTAGCAAATGCATATATAAAAAATAAAAATTATCAACAAGCGGTGAGTTTATTGCATCGTTATACCTTTGACCATAATGACGATATCAATGGTTGGGATTTACTTGTTACTGCTTATGGAAAAATACGTTCAAGAGCGCAAGAAATGAGTGCACAAGCAGAAATTAGCGCATTAAGAGGAAATTTTAAACAAGCGATCACCATTTTACAAAATGCAAAAAATCAAACTAAAGGCAATCAAGCAATGATTTCGAAAATGGATGCAAGAATCAATCAATTACAACAACTGCAAAAACGTTACGCTGCTTATGCACGATAAGTGAATTGAATTGCGCAACAATACCGCCTCGACTCATGATGAAAAGGCTCACTAGTCGAGGTATAAAAATCTTTATCTTTGAGTCAAATGATCCACGTTATTATAGAATTTTACCGTAAATTCGCCAGTAGCCTGATCATCATCTTGCTTATAGTTAACCACACTAATGCTGGTATTTAACATTCGTGGAAAGTACTGCTCATCACGATGTAAACGCCAATCACCGCCATTTAAAACACAAAGCAATATACGCAATACCGTACCATGCGACACAACTAAAATATTTCCTGAATCTTGTGGTGCATTTTGCACAATGGTATTTAATGCTTGCTTCATACGAGCTAAAATATCAGCGTAATTTTCGCCTTGATTGACTGACGCATCAAAATTAGCCGGATCAGTTAAATAAACGTTAAACTCGGGCACATCTTGTTTTAAAGTAGGCACATGCTTACCTTCCCAAAGTCCAAAATCCATTTCGCGCAGATCGGCAAGCTCAAAAGTATCAATAGCTATATTATTTTCATTAACAATATAATTACGGGTATCGACAGCACGCTTTTGTGGGCTTGAATAAGCCTGCATAAAAGAAATATCTTTTAAATGTTGCCCTGTTAATTTAGCACCTAAAATGCCTTGCTCAGTTAATGGTGAATCTTTTGAACCTTGCATCTGGTCTTTAATATTCCACTGCGTTTGACCATGTCTAATTAAATATAAATTGAGATCTTTCATTCGTATACCTTTTTTATTTTAAGATTCTGTTTGCTGATATTTATTTTTCTAAGAATATTTATCTTTTCTAAGATAAGTTAAACAGTACTGTAAAGCATCATCCATAGGTGCATTTAATTGCATCTCTTGTTGGCTTTTAGGATGAATAAACTTGACACTTGCGGCATGTAAAAATAACCGACTAAGTTTAGTACTAGCTAACAACGCATCAAATTGCTTATCACCATAACGATCATCAAAAGCAATAGGATGATTAGCATATTGAGTATGAATGCGAATTTGATGTGTACGCCCAGTAACGGGGCTGGCTTTAATCAAAGTGGCAAAATCAAAACGCTCTTCAACTTTAAACCGTGTTTCCGATGGCTTACCCGCTTTATCGACTTTCACCACTCGCTCGCCGCTTTTCAATACATTTTTAAGCAAAGGAGCCTGAATCACCTTACATTCAGAAGGCCAATTCCCCTTAACAAGCGCCAAATAATTTTTTTGCATTTGCTTAAGGCGTAACTGTTCGTGTAACGCTTTTAATGCCGAGCGTTTTTTGGCGATCAGCAACACACCCGATGTTTCGCGGTCAATACGATGCACTAACTCCAAAAACTTCGCTTCGGGCCTTAATGCGCGTAATCCTTCGATCACACCAAAACTCAAACCACTACCACCATGAACAGCAATACCTGATGGTTTATTAATCGCTAATAAAACATCATCTTCATAGATAATTGCCTTTTCTAAATCAGCTACTTTATTAAGCTTGGTTGAAATTTCAGGTGTGGCTTTTTCGGCTATGCGAATAGGAGGAATACGAATTTCATCACCAATATTTAATTTATACTCAGGCTTAATCCGCTTTTTATTAACACGTACTTCGCCCTTTCTTAAAATACGATAAATCATACTTTTTGGCACACCTTTTAAATAGGTGATTAAAAAGTTATCAATACGTTGTGTCGCATTTTCCTCTGAAATAGTAACAAATGAGACTTGCAATTTTGTTTGTGGAGCATTTGAGTCCATAAGAAATGATTAATCCGCCATCAATAAATAAAGTCGTTTACATTATTCAAAAATAAACTACACTATCGGCATTAAGGAATAACGATAGATAATATCCAATATAATTAAAGTAAAATGATTATAACGGAATATGGGGGAATAAAATAGTATGTTATCACTGCTTAATCAATACTCACAAAGCAGACTCGCTTGGTTCTTATTGTTCTTTTCCACTCTTAGCTTTGAAATAACCGCACTTTATTTTCAACATGGTTTAGGACTAGCGCCTTGTACGCTTTGTATTTACCAACGCTGTGCCATATTGGGCATTATGTTAGCGAGCATTATTGGGCTTATTGCGCCTAAATACACAATTATTCGATTAATCGGTATTTTTATTTGGCTTTTTAGCGCTTATAAAGGATTTACTTTAGCAATATTTCATGCCCATCTACAATTTGAACCAAACTTAAGTGACACTTGCTCAATCAACGTCCAGTTTCCAACTTGGTTACCGTTAGACATATGGTTTCCTAGCTTATTTAATGCTTATGGTTCTTGCGCCGATAAAATTTGGACATTTTTAACTATCGAAATGTCACAATGGATGATTATCATCTTTGCTTGCTATATTATCACCGGCTTAGCCATATTAGTATCACAGTTCTTTTCCGCGCCTAAAGCCTCAATTTGGAGTAAATAAAGCCATTTATAAAACTAGCGCTTTTCGGTGATTTTGTTAGAATGTGTGACAATTTTATTTTACAATTTGTCACACAAAAATGCTTTTGGAATATCACCCACCTATCGAACCTTGGCTTTCTATTTTATATCAAGACGATCACATTGTTGTTGTCAACAAACAACCGGGTATCTTATCGGTATCAGGAAATAAACCGCAATTTATTGATAGTATTATTCACCGCCTACAACAAAAATATAGCTATGTCGAATCAGTACACCGACTAGACATGGCAACTAGTGGGATTATGGTTGTAGCCTTATCGAAGCTTGCCGATCGTGAAATAAAAAAACAGTTCAGAGAACGCATCCCCAAAAAAAACTATATCGCTGTTGTTCATGGACATCTTGAGCATGACACTGGTCGCGTTGAATTACCTCTAATTTGTGACTGGCCCAATCGCCCAAGGCAAATGGTCGATGTTGAAAACGGTAAGCACGCACTAACAGAATACCAAGTCATTGCTCGCAACCCTGACAACACAACGCGAATACAATTATTCCCATTTACAGGACGATCACACCAATTACGCGTTCACATGCAAGCGATTGGCCATCCTATTTTGGGTGATAAATTTTATGCACATCCTGAAGCTTTTGCCATGTCAAAACGGCTGCTATTACATGCCCAACTCCTAACAATCAATCACCCCAAAACGGGGGAAAGTATGACTTTTAGTTGTGAACCCGAGTTTTAGAACGAAAATAATGCAAATAAAACGGCTTACGCTAATAGCCAACTCCCATTAAAATAGAGGAAATTAAAATGCAAAAAATTGTATTAGCAACCAACAACCAAGGCAAAGTGAATGAATTACAAAAATTACTTGCTGATGCTGGTTTTGATATTGTTGCACAAAGCCAATTTAACGTCCCTGATGCTGATGAAACAGGCTTAACATTTATTGAAAATGCTATTTTAAAAGCAAGACATACCTCAAAATTAACCGGTTTACCTGCCATTGCCGATGATTCAGGCTTAGCGGTCGATGCACTTGGTGGAGAGCCAGGGATCTACTCAGCACGTTATGCTGGTGAACATGGTAACGACAAAAGCAACAATAACAAGCTTCTTGTTGCATTACAAAACGTCCCCAAAGAAGCCCGCACAGCTTACTTTTATTGCGCACTGGTCTTTATGCGACACGAAAACGACCCTACACCTATCATCTGCTTAGGAAAGTGGGACGGTTTAATTTTAAATGAAGAACAAGGTGATGGTGGCTTTGGTTACGATCCGCTTTTTTATATTCCAGAATTAGGCTGCACAGCAGCGCAGCTAACTAAAGAACAAAAAAGCCAAATATCACACCGAGGACAAGCACTTAAACAACTAATAGCTCAAATAAAAACAGAATATTAATGATTGAAATATTATTTATATTCAAATTGTATATCCTAAAACAAACAGTATATAATTAATGCATTAATGAGATTGGAGTTAATATTGTGATTCTAATGATAGTAAGTGGTCGCTCTGGTTCAGGCAAAACAATAGCCCTACGAGCGTTAGAAGATATGGGATTTTATTGTGTTGATAATATTCCCGTTGCGCTATTACCGCAATTAGCCAACTCATTAAAAGATAACAACACACCAGTAGCTATTAGCATTGATATACGAAATTTGCCTAAAAATTTTGACGTTAATAATGACATTTTTCAACGCTTACCGCAATCAGTAACACCAGAAATCATTTTTTTTGATTGCGGTCGCAACACCCTAATTCGACGCTATAGCGAAACACGACGCATACACCCACTCTCTAACCAACAATACTCCCTTGAAGAAGCTATTGACCTTGAAGAAACTTACCTAGAATCGTTAAAATCACACGCAAGCCTTGTTATTAACACCGATAGCCTTTCGGTTCACGAACTATCCGATCTATTAAGAGAACGCATTTTAGGTAAAAAAGAGCGCGAATTAACCATTATATTTGAATCATTCGGCTTTAAACATGGACTACCCATTGATGCTGATTTTGTATTTGATGTTAGATTTTTACCCAACCCACATTGGGATGTTTGTTTGCGCCCACTAACAGGACTCGATCAGCCAGTCAAAGAGTACTTACAAAAATACAACGACGTATCCGACTTCATCAACCAAACGGCCAATTACCTTAATCAGTGGTTGCCATTACTAGAAAAAAACAACCGCAGTTACTTAACCATTGCCATTGGTTGCACAGGTGGACAGCATCGTTCTGTTTATATTGCTGAACAATTAGCGGCATTTTTTAAAGCCAAAAACAAACAAGTGCAAATACGGCACCGAACTTTAGAAAAACGCTAAAAAACAGACCTATTCCTCAATCAGCTTAAGGTTTGTAACCGCCTCAAACTGATGTTTGCATTTTTCAACAATCTCTTTCAAGGTCATTTTAGGTCTTTCTGAAATAGGTATAGTTAACTCACTAAGTCTAGTCAATTTAATATCCGCAGGCAAGCTAGCCAACTTTGCCCTTAACACATTAACCGTCTGCTGATGTGGGTGGCCAATAACAATCGCTACGCCATTTTTACGTGCCAATTTTACTGCCAAATCAAATTGCTGACTAATTGAGCTTTCAGTTTGCGTATCATCCAAAAAAACATCACGCGTTAATACAGCAATGTTATAGCCTGCTGCGGCTTTTTTAACTTGAGTTTTACCAATAGTTTTACTATCTAAAAAAAACAACGAATAACCACTCAGAGCTTTCATCACATTTATCATACCAGGCAAATTCGATGTCATTAAACTGCCCATATGGTTATTAACGCCAATGGCATAAGGCACCCGAACAATAGCATTATCCACAATGGTTTTAACTTGGCTTTCACTCATCGAGGGGAACAAGGTGTCCTTTTCTAACCGTTGTTTACTAATTGGTGCCATGGGCAAATGGATAATCACATCATTACCATGTTTATGAGCTAACGTAGCAATGCGTCTAGCATTAGGCGAATGTGGCAAAACAGAAATGGTAATAAAGGGCGAAAGCCCAATAATCTGCTCTTCATTATGTTGGCGATAGCCAAAATCATCAATAACTATTGCAAGTTTTGCTGCCCAAGCATTGTGTGTATTTAGTATCAATAAACTTGTAATAAAAATGACTATAAAATAACGCACTATTTTAACCACCCACTTGGATCAAGCGCCTTACCATCACGACGAATTTCAAAATATAGTCCAGATGCGTTTTGTCCACCACTTGAACCAACTAATGCAATAGGTTGTCCACGTTCGATTTTATCACTTACCTCAACCAACATGCGCTGATTATAACCATATAAACTCATATCACCTTTTCCATGTTCTAACGCAACGACAAAGCCATATCCTTGTAACCAACTTGCCAAAATAACCCGACCATCAGCAACAGCTTTAACTTGAGTACCTTCTTTTGCATTAATCACCATTCCTTTCCAATATAGTTCACCTTGAAGCAACTCTCCAAATCGATGCATAACCCTACCATTCACAGGCCAATTAAACTGATGTTGTGGCTTACCAATACCACTTACACGAGCCATTAATCCTTTTTCATCAGAATTAAGAGTATAACTTTGGTTCTTCTGTTTTTCTTCAATATATTTTGCTTGTTTTGCTTCTTTTTCTGCTATGCTTCTACTTTCACGTTCTGCTTGGGCAATTTTTTCTTGTAATTTAACTTCATTATTACGCAAATCAACTAATTTTTGTTGGTTTAATTGCATTGATGCTTCAAGAGTAATTATTGTGCTTTGACGATTTTGACGCTTTTTTTCAAGCCCTGCTTGTTGTTCTTTCTGTTTGATTTGTAATGTTTTATGTAAGGCTTGTTTTTTTTGCAATTCAATTCTTTTCTCGTTCAATTGGGTTTGCGTATCTTGAAGGTCGTGAATTTGCTGTTGTCGAACTTGGTTGATGTAACCATAATAAGTAATTATGCGATCATTACGTTCACTTTTTTCGCCCGAAAAAATCAACTCTAAACCAGTTATGTTTCCTAGTTTAAATGCGTTTTCTAGTTGTTTTGATAATATAGTTCGTTGCTGTTTTTGTTTTATTGTTAATTCATCAATTTTTTTAACCAAATTATTGATCTCTTGATCTATTTTTATAAATAATAAATCGTTTTTTTCAATTGATGTTAAAAGTTTAGCAATTTCTGTTTCTTGTTTTTTTAAATTATTAATCAGTTCAATACGTTCTTTTTTTTGTTGTTCTAAACGCCTTTCTTGTTCTTTAATAGCAGAACGTAAAGATTGAAGCTGTTGATTATCATCAGCATACAAAAAACTTATTTTTATTAGTCCAATAAAAATAATAACTACAATTTTTTGACAAATAGACATGGCGTTGTATTTATAATTTATAACCAAGTAATAATAATTGTTGCCACTATACCGATAAATAACTAAAGATGCAAAATGAAAACCACCAACTAAATATATTGTAATATTATTTGTGCATTTATTCGTTTTAGTTTGATTTGTGTTATCGTGATATATTCAAAAGCAATTAATGAAAATTATTCTAATATAATGAAAAATAAATATTTTTCTATTTAAATTAGTCAAAAACACTTTAATTTATAAAATCTTGATTGATAATTTCTAAGCAGAATCTTTTAAAGATAACCATCAGGAAATTAACTATAACAACAAAATACTCATCCCAATTTAAATATAAATAGTTAACATTGCTTTATTTACTAAAAGTCACATAATGACCATAACTTTCTATAATACCTTGGATCCTATCAAGAGTTTCTCTTGGTGGTGCCTCAACACCTTCCAACTTATATTTATCACCGAGCGTATCCCATTTATAAGCTCCTAATTTATGATAAGCAAGTAATTCTACACGCTCTATATTATCCATACCTTGTATAAATTTACCTAGTAAATGAGCTGAATCATCATCGTCAGTCCACCCAGGAACAACTACATAGCGTATCCATGTTCTTTTATTGATTTTTTGTAAATATTTTGCAAACTCAAGAACTCTTTTATTAGGCACACCAACTAATTTTTGATGAATTTCATCATTAACTTGTTTTAGATCTAACATAACAAGATCTGTTACTTTCATTAATTCTTCAATAACACTATCAAGCTGTCTTGCATAACCGTTAGTATCTAAACAAGTACTAATTCCCTCTTGATGGCAAGCTTTAAACCATTGAGTAACAAATTCAGCTTGTAGCGTTGCTTCACCACCTGATGCTGTTACACCTCCTCCATTAGGCATAATAAAGCTTTTATAAGAAATAATTTCTTTCATCAATTCTTCAACTGTGACTTCCTTTCCTGCTTTTAAATCCCAAGTATCACGATTATGACAATATAAACAACGCATTAAGCAACCTTGAAAAAAAACAATAAAGCGAATTCCAGGTCCATCGACAGTGCCAAAAGATTCAAAAGAGTGAATGCGA
Organism: Gilliamella intestini; assembly: GCF_900094935.1. Classification (GTDB taxonomy): domain Bacteria; phylum Pseudomonadota; class Gammaproteobacteria; order Enterobacterales; family Orbaceae; genus Gilliamella; species Gilliamella intestini. The sequence goes on along the minus strand of NZ_FMBA01000015.1, from coordinate 19,617 downwards.
CCTTTAAGAGGCGGCTTTGTTGTCATAATAATATTTTTTTGTTCCATAGATACTCTCTAATCATTGCTTATATTGTTTTTTATAATTTTAACTCAGATATCTTTTTAATTATACCAATTGAATTAATTAAATATTATTTTAATTTTTCAAATACAGCGACTAAAAACAAGAAAAATTAGATAATAGCCGCTAATAAAAACAGTTAATACGATAAGTAAATTAATTGATGACAAATATTATCACTATGATATCCAATATAACCTGTTGCATTTAAAAATAATTTAAACAAAACAAAAAATAAGCTACGTATGTTTTAAGGAACAATAAACGTTTGAGGACTGTTTTAGTTATCGATGGATTTGTTTAATCTTCTTTCCCTCGGATCTTCCGAGACAATCGCTTAAACCCATGAGTAAACATCTTAATTGCCATTGCAAAAAAAGGAACCTTAATTTTGATATCAAAACGTTCTTGCGCCTCTATCGCATCATTGGCTTTGGTTAACCATATAAAGCCTGAGTTAGTTAAATCTATGGCTTTGATTTTTCCATCTGGTGTTAAAATAAAATTACCACCGTGCACATCATTAGACACTAAATTATAGCTGTGGAGTTTTTCAATGCAGTTTTTGACTTGATCACCATATTCTCTCATCTCTTCCCATTTTAGGGAGCGACCTTCAATAAAATTAAAGATCATATAATGACGTTTGGTTCTCTTATCGAAAGCGACCAAATAAAGTTCATAGGCGATATCACATTTATCAAGTGATATTTTTGCCAGTTTACGAATTAAATTAAAATAAAAATCACCAGTTATTTTGGCGATGAGCTTGCGTTCTAAACGGTGCTCAACACCACCATCAATTTTAAAAATAAATTTGCTTTGATTGTGATTGATTAAATAAGTATATCGTTCTAATTTATCGCTTGGGTCAAGCAATTGATGATGCCCTTCCTCAGCCAAAAATTGGTCAAACAGGTCTAGGTAATTTATTTCATCATTTTGTACATAAGCGAACTTCATATCTCCACGTTCGACTTCAATAATTTTTGCAAAATTGTTCAAATTTTATTATCCCAAAGTACATCAAAAAGTGGGGTTATCTTAAACATTATCAGCATTAAAGTAAATGAAACAGTAATGGTTAACAAGGCAGTATCGTTAAATAATATCGCTATAAGACTTAAAAATATTAGTTAGAAATAAGACAGTACCGAGCTATTTACACTTCATGGTTAAAATAATCTGCTATAAAAAGTATAAGGCGTTTTCCCTGAGCGGTTTAACGGTACTATAAAAATTAATAAAGCGTTTGAGCTTTTGTTTTCTTTCTTTTGAGTCGCTAAATATTTGCTGATTCTGCAACTTCCCATTAATGTATGTATCACTATTTCGGCTTTTCCATTGGTTTGTGAACAAGTGATTTTTGTCGATTTTTAATTGATACACTGGTTCTCACGCAGTTTATCTAAATAAACATTTTATCTGAAAAAATAAAGACAGTCCCTTTTTGTCAAAAAGTTTCAGGAGTGTACCACGTTTATGTAAAAATATTAAAAAAATCATACTAATAAAAATAGGCAAATATTCTCTAGTTGGCTGTTTAATTTAATTTTTAAGTAAAGGTAAAAAAACTACATAAAATTTGTTTTCTTTTTTGTATCACGCTCAATATACCTATTATACTACTAATTGAGTTTTAACTATAAATTAGTATAGTTATAGATGCAAAAATCAGAATATTAAGAAAGTTATATAACTATTTTGGTAATTAATGTAAGTTATTAAGCAAATGAAATGATGAAATTACTCGCTTTATATTTTTGGGCTATTTATGTCTAATAAATCACCTAAATGGTTTTTATATATTATTAGAACGGCAAATCAATCGTTATACACAGGTATTACCACTGATGTTGCTCGGCGTTTACAACAACATCAAAATGGTAAAGGCGCTAAATGTTTAAAAGGGCATAAGGATTTGACAATTGTGTATCAAGTCTTGATTGGTGACAAATCGCTAGCACTCAAAATTGAGTATCAAATAAAACAGTTTTCTAAGCCCAAAAAAGAGGCATTAGTCAAAAGCTGTCCCGATTTTGATGAATTATTAAAATTAATCAATTAATCATATTATTAACACTTACATTATCGACATTAATTTTATCGATGGCGCTTTGATTGCCTCAATCTGCTGTTTAAATTCTGATAATTGTTGTCGCCAAAAGTCTTCATCTGTTATCCACGGAAAAGCGATAGGAAAAGCAGGATCTTGCCAACGGGCAATAACCCATGCTAAATGGTGTATCATTCTCATTGCTCTTAATGGTTCAATTAATCTAAGCTGTTGTGAATCAAAATCAAAAAATTCTTGATACATTTCAATTAGCATATCTAACTGCAAGCGTTGTTCTTGTTGATTTCCATAAAGCAACATCCACAAATCTTGAATAGCAGGACCATTACGAGCATCATCAAAATCAACAAATGTTGCACCGTCTCGCCATAAAATATTACCTGCATGGCAATCAGCATGAAGGCGGATAGGTTGCCAATCATTATGCCAATAGTGCTCAACGGTTTTAATTAATTGCGCTAAAATTGTTTTCAGATCCGATTGCACTTTTTGGGGAATAAAATGACAAGATAATATTATCTCTTGGGGCTGATAAAGATATTGCTCTAACCCGATAGTGGGGCGATGTAAAAAAGGCTTTTTTGCACCAAGTTGATGAATACGCCCAAGCAACATAGCAACTGATTCCATCTGCTCTAAATTATCTACTTCGTATTGCCGCCCACCAACACTAGGAAATAGGGAAAATCGGTAACCCTCATGTTCATGTAGCGTGGTATTATTAATTGTTAAAGGAGCAACAGCAGGAATCTCAGCATCGACTAATTGCTTAGTGAACTGATGTTCTTCAATAATTTGCTCATTGCTCCAACGACAAGGCCGATAAAATTTTGCGACATAACGAATGCGATCTTCATCATGGAATTGATAAACTCGGTTTTCATAACTATTTAAAGCAGTAAGACCTGAATCAATACGAATACCGATTGACAGCAAACTATCAAAAATTAACTCGGGCGATAAAGCATGAAATGAAAAATCAGCATGGTCAATGACAGGTTTCATTGTTGGCTAAACCATTCATCTAACTTTTGCTTTAACGGCTCTAACCCCACACGTTTTGGCGATGAAAAAGGTGCTACAGTAATATCACCTTGAAAAGGTAAAATGGCTTCTTTAACCATATTAACTTGCTTTTTTTGTGCGCCAGAAGCTAGTTTATCGGCCTTTGTGAGCAGTAACATAACAGGAATATCGACCGAAACCGCCCACTCAATCATCTGCTGATCTAAATCTTTCAAAGGATGTCGTATATCCATTAATACAACCAAACCTTTTAGGCTTTCGCGTTTTTGAAGATATTCACCTAATGATTTTTGCCATTTGCGTTTTATTGCTTCGGGAACTTGTGCATAGCCATAACCAGGCAAATCAACTAAGCGACAATTTTCTTCCACTTGAAAAAGATTGATTAATTGCGTTCTTCCTGGTGTTTTACTGGTTCTTGCTAACGCTTTTTGATTGGTTAACGTATTAAGTGCGCTAGATTTGCCAGCATTAGATCTACCAGCAAAGGCAACTTCAACCCCACTATCACTCGGTAAATGAGAAATATCAGGAGCACTTAAAATAAAATGTGTTTTTGCATAATTTAATGGTCGAATATCTGTCATAAAAAGTATCCTTTAAGCACACTAACAGTGCTTAATTGATTAAAATGTCGTTACTGTATAGAAAAACTCAACTATTGACAACTTTTTCGACCGCTTTTGTTAATCGCTTCATACCTTCTTTAATTTCGTCTTCGGATATTATCAGTGACGGAGTAAAACGCAATACATTTGGACCTGCATTTAAAATCATCACCTTAAATTCAGAGGCAACATTTAAAAGATCTCGGGCTTTATTATGGAACTCAGGTTGCAGTTCAGCACCTAACAGCAGTCCTTTACCTCGATATTGGCGAAATAATTTAAATTTATCGTTAATTTCTTCTAGTTTTTCAATAAAGATAGCACGTCGTTTTTGCACACCCTCAAGTACTTCGGCAGAATTAATGATATCAAAAGCCTCACAAGCGACAGCACAAGCAAGAGGATTGCCACCGTAAGTGGTGCCATGCACACCGGGGTGCATAACTGAAGCAATTTCATTGGTGGTTAACATTACACTAATTGGAAAGCCACCACCTAAAGCCTTAGCCGAGGTCAAAATATCAGGTATGACACCATATTGTTGATAAGTATATAAACTGCCTGTTCTACCCATTCCGCATTGCACCTCATCAAATACCAATAAGGCTTTATATTCATCACAAAGTTCACGCACACCTTGCAAAAATTCAGGTGTTGCTGAAGTGAGTCCCCCTTCACCTTGAACTGGCTCTAACACAACAGCACAAGTATGGTCATCAATTACCGCTTTAACCGCATCAAGATCATTAAAAGGAACATGAATAATATCGGCAGGTTTTGGACCAAAACCATCAGAATATTTGGCTTGCCCACCTACTGAAACCGTAAAAAATGTACGACCATGAAAAGACTGATAAAAGGCAATAATTTTGGTTTTATAAGGACTGTATTTTTCGGCGGCATAATATCGAGCTAGTTTAAATGCAGCTTCATTTGCTTCAGCTCCTGAATTAGCAAAAAAAGCGCGATCAGCAAAGGTATTATCAATTAATTTTTGCGCCAAATTTAAAGCTGGCTCATTAGTAAACACATTACTAACATGCCACAGTTTTTCGCTTTGTTCTTGCAACGCTTTCACTAATCGAGGATGACAATGACCAAGCGCATTGACTGCAATACCACCGGCAAAATCAATATATTCCTCACCATGCTGATCCCAAACACGACTACCTTGACCTTTAACAGGAATAAATTGGGCAGGAGCATAAACGGGTAAAATAACTTGATCAAAAAGCTCACGAGTGATTTTTGCTGACATGGTGAAATCCTTATTTATTTTTATAAACGATTTCATATTATTTTAAGCGAATTAACTGCGGTGTAAAGCAAATAATTATGCAATAATTTTAACTTAATATTCAGTTATGACAGCAATTTTAATTTATATAGTGACTCAATAATTATCTTCTTATTGCTAATTATTTTCAGGTATAATTAGCAAAATCCATGTTGTACTTAAAAAGAGATAAAAATGAGTCGTGTTATTTATTGCCATTATTTAAAAAAAGAAGCAGAAGGTTTAGATTTCCAGCTTTATCCTGGAGAGCTTGGCAAACGTATTTTTAATGAAATATCAAAACAAGCATGGCAGGAGTGGCTCAAAAAGCAAACGATGTTAATTAATGAAAATAAATTTAACATGATGAATCTTGAACACCGCAAAAAAATTGAAACTGAAATGGTCAAATTTTTATTTGAAGGTGAAGATATTGTTATTGATGGATATAAACCCCAAAATTGAGATACAAATACAAAATGAAAAAAAAACAGAAAATCATTACATTGATGATTGCCATAAGCCTTTTAACTGGTTGTCCTAGCAAAAACTCAGTCAATCATAATAATGATTATTATGTTAAAGATACCAATGCCTTTAATATTTTAATTAGCCAATATGCTAATAACATTGAACAAATTTGGGGCCCCAAAGAAGTCGTTATTGCAGGACCTAAAGACTATGTTCAATATGAAGATAATTTAAAAACACGTGTTCATATTAACTTTGTTTCAGGAGTTATCACGTTTGAAACATTATCTGATACCCCTCTAGATAATTTAAAAGAAGCTATAGTATCAACGTTATTAATGTCTGAACCTGTTGATATTATTCGACATGACAAAATTAGTCAGGATTTATCTCAGGAACCTTTCTTATATAATCAGGTTCTTGATCAAGAGCGACAACCTATTCGTTGGAATGGTAGGGCAAGTAGTTTTGCTGATTATGTGTTATCTAATAACTTGATGCAGCGTGAATCAGGTTCGCATCAAATTACTTATGTTGAAATAAAACTCGTACCAAATCATATTAATCAACGAGCTAGAAAATTTTTACCACTTATTACCAAAGCATCTAATCGTTATTTTATTGATGAACGTCTGATTTTAGCTATTATAGAGGCGGAATCAGCGTTTAACCCTTATGCAGTTAGTCGGACTGATGCTCTTGGATTAATGCAAGTTCAACAACATACAGCAGGTCGTGATATTTTTAAATTAAGAGGTAAATCTGGTGAACCTAGTCGAAAGTTTTTGTTAGATCCTCGTAATAATGTTGATATGGGTACAGCTTATTTATCTTTATTAAAAACAAAATATTTAGCAGGAATTAATAACCCTATTTCGTTAAGATATGCCATGATTGTATCTTATAATGGTGGCGCAGGTAACGTATTGCGTATTTTTTCTAATGATCGCAATGAAGCAATCAATATTATAAACTCGATGACACCGCAACAAGTTTATCAAAGACTAGTCACTTCTCATGTTTCGCAAGAGTCACGCAATTATCTGATAAAAGTTAGCAAAATTTTAGATAACAAATAAAATATATTAAATATTATATTAGATACCTTTACCATTGCTAATTAATGATAAAGGTATCAATTCTGAAAAATAGGCGTAATAATTTTTTGTGGAATAAAAAAGGGAGAAATAACTATCCCGACCAAAATATTTTTCAAAATTAAAAGGCTCTTAAAGATAAAAGTAACGAGATAATCTAATTATGAAAAAAACAACAAATCATATCCATACTAAAAGGAATTTAAAAAAAGGTTCAACTTTATTTGAAGTTGCAAAATAGCAATTATTATACTTAAATGGACAAATCAACACATTAATTAAATTTCATCATGATTTGGATGATTATGGACATCAACAAATAACCTGATTATCTTGACATCTTCTTATTCTAAGTTTCTGCTATAATAAATAAATTATTAATCATCATACCTTCTAATATGCTAAAACTTACTGATCAAGAATTGTTTCGTTATGATAGACAAATCACATTACGCGGTTTTGACATTGATAAACAACAAATATTAAAAAACAGTTCCGCACTGATCATTGGTTTAGGTGGGCTTGGTTGCGGTGCATCGCTCTATTTAGCGGCTTCAGGTTTAGGCAAATTAACGTTAGTAGATTTTGACACGGTATCAAAATCTAACTTAAACCGACAAATTTTATATACTGAAAATGCCATCAATCAATACAAAGTTGACGTTGCAAAACAAGCTTTAGTCAATATTAATACCAACCTATTGATTGACACAGTAAATGTGCAACTTGACGACAACAACCTCATATCGCTTATCAAACAGCATGACATTATCATCGATTGTACCGATAACTTAGCAACACGAGAGCAAATTAACCGTTGCTGTTTTAAAGTAAAAAAAACGCTAGTTTCTGGAGCGACAATTCGAATGGAAGGGTTACTAAGCGTATTTACTTACCAACCCAATGAACCTTGTTATCATTGTCTAAGCCATTTATTTGGCAAAGATCAGCTTACTTGCGTTGAAACAGGTGTTATGGCACCACTAGTTGGCATGTTTGGCTCAATGCAAGCCTTAGAAGCCATAAAAGTGCTCACTCAATATGGAAAGCCATTAACTGGACGGCTATTAATGATTGATACAATGACAATGGAATTTAACCAAATTAAAGTAACCAAACAACCCAACTGTCGTGTTTGTAGCAATGATAATACTAATTAGGGTTTTCAATGAAAATTAATCGAATTATTTTAGCGCCCATGGAAGGCGTACTTGATTATCAAGTAAGGCAAATACTAACCGAAATTAATCCATTTGATTATTGTGTGACTGAATTTGTTAGAGTGACGCATCACAAATTATCTAATCGAACTTTTTACCGCCTTTGCCCTGAACTTTACCATAACGGAAAAACTCAATCAGGTACGCCTGTCCGTGTCCAAATTTTAGGACAATCACCCGAATGGATGGCAGAAAATGCCATAAAAGTCATTGAATTAGGATCTTACGGTATCGACATCAATTTTGGTTGCCCAGCCAAAACAGTGGTGGGCAATCACGGTGGTGCTTATTTATTACAATATCCCAAACAGATATTTGATATTGTCAGCCAAGTAAGGCAAGCAATAGGAAAATCACACCAATTATCGGTCAAAATTCGATTAGGTTGGGATAACAAATCGTATTGTCACGACATTGCAAGTGCAATTGAACATGCGGGTGCTAATGAAATCGTTATTCACGGCAGAACCAAAGAAGACGGCTACAAAGCCGAAAAAATAGACTGGCAAACAATTGGGCAAATCAAGCAACAATTAAACATTCCCGTTATTGCCAATGGCGAAATTTTTACTATTGAAGATGCAAAAAATTGCATAAACCAAAGCCAAACTAACGACATTATGCTAGGGCGAGGCATTTTAACCATTCCCAATTTGGCCAACATGATTCAAGCTAAACAACCTGCATTAAATTGGCAACAAGTAATGGCAATATTAATCCGCTATGCAACCGCATCAATTGATGACGTTAAACCTTTGTACCACTCCGCACGCATCAAACAGTGGCTTGCCTACTTAAAACAGCACTATGCCGAGGCGTCAGAACTCTTACAAAGTATAAGGACATTCAAATCACAACAAGAAATTAGTAGTTTTTTAACTAAACATACCTAAAATAACAGCATTAAGACACAGCAAAATAGCAATGAATGTTCATTAGTTATCTTGATATAAGGGGATGGAGTGAATTTTATAAATAATTTGGATAATTAAGTTAAGCAGCCGACTGCTTAACTTAATAACAATTATGGCTTTACTTTTTCCTTATAATAATTTTCTATATTTTATTTTAATTTAAAGGGTTGTAAATTTTTTCTTTCGTTAAAATAGTTTCGGTGGTTGTTCGTTATATTATATAGGAAGAAAAAATTTAAATATCCCTTAAAAATACCAATCTTCTACTTTAGTAAATAAAACACCTTGTGGGTTTACCGCCATAATGGCGTCAACTACTGATTTATGATAAAGATGTATAGTTGTGAATTCTATAAGTTTAAATACTAAACGTTCTTCTAGTGGGATTTTTTCCAATACTTTGCGGTCTAATTCAAATCGATCAATCCAAGCTAACGAATCCGGATCATAGAGGTCTGCTTCGCATTTAGATTTTTCCCGATCGACCGCTTTAAGGTAGTTATAGATATGAATATAAAAATAATCTTCTAAAATATCGCCCGTATGGGTCTCTATTTCGGCAGGGATAAGCTGTATGCCTTTAATATCTAACGGTGCTAATACCTCGGCTATTTTTTTGGATACAATGCTTTCCGGTTCGGAAAAATAATCGCTAATGACCGGTTTTCTTGGAATGGGTTCGCAATACTTAAAATTGGTCATTTCTGGATTTTCAATTCTTGTTGTTGTTCTTGGGTACATCATTGTATGGAAAGAATCATCTTGAGGACCAATCAAAGGGTAGGCTTTGTCACCTGCCCGATCAATAATGTAATATTCAAATTCATTCATATCTTTTAAAAACTCCATCTTCTACTTTAGTAAATAAAACACCTTGTGGGGTTTTAATTTTCTTTTCCCTTATCCTGGATTAAAACATGAATGCAACTTTAAACTCGGTAGAGTGAAGAAAATATACAGGTAATTTATACTAGCTACTTCGCACCACCACAGTTTGGAAATTGCTAGCATTATAATCACCTTTCTTGGAAGGAATGGTACCAGATTTTCGAATTATTACAAGCCTGAAAGAATAAGAAAATAGCCGAGCGACTGTAGTAGTTCAAATTTAACCTGACAATTCTAGTCCATATTAGAGTATTTGTTATTAAAAAGTGATAGTTAACTATGTTACTAAACACAAAAAACACATTAAGTTACTATTTTTACTTACAAAAAACTGGTCACGAAATGTATTGATTTTATTTAATTTTTTGGTGTTTTTTTGTGCTATCTGTGGCGGTGATAGCCTCAGAAGCGAAAGACACGAGCCAAAACCGTATAGACACGGGCACAATCAGCTTTAGTGATATCGAAAACAAAGCGGACTACCAAATCAGTAGTAGCAGTGCAAGCGTTAGCTCTAGCGGCATGCCATCAATGCCAACCAGTCGCAACAAAAACGAAAGCGAGCATTCGACGACGCATTCAGCGGTATCGGAAGGGACGATAATTATCCGCAATAAAGACAACCAAAAACAAGATATCAACGAATTAAGTCATGATACTGAGCAGGCGAATAACGAGCTCAAACACATCTTTAACAAACAAAAAGAGCAAGACATCATCGACCAAACGCAGTTAGTGAGTGAAATTGGTGGTGAAACGTTAACGATGCTTAATCATATTGACCGGATAAGAGCCGAATCCAAGGCAAAAGAAGCGGTTGAAAAGGAAAAAGAAAAAAATAAAAACAAGGGACTAACAGAAGAAGAGCAACAAAAAATCTACGAAGACGCTTACAAAGAAGCGATGAATCAAGGCATGTCAGCAATGGGCAGTGACACCCGTCAAGGTATTGACATGGCCGTTAGTATCATCAACGGCTTAATCAGTGGCGACATGGCAGGGGCTGCCGCAGGGGCACTTGCGCCAAAAATTGCGACTATTATCAAACAACAGACCGAAGGAAACATCCTCGCCAACACCGTCAGCCATGCCATACTCGGTGCGGTGGTAGCCGAACTGCAAGGCAACTCCGCACTAGTGGGTGGCTTAGGCGCTGCTGCAAGTGAACGGGGTGCTGAGGTTATCATGGGTATCCTTTACCCCGATAAAGACATCAAAGACCTAAGCCAAGAAGAAAGACAACAAATCAGCGCCCTATCACAGCTAGCGACAGGTCTTGCCATTGCGGCGATGGGCGGTGATATTCAAGATGTCAATACTGGCGTTGCGGCAGGTAAGAATGCGGTTGAGAATAACCGACTACTTACTCCAACAGAAAAGAAACGCATTGACGAGCTTGTTAAAGGAAACGAACGAGAAGATTTATTATATCGTGCAGCAGCTTGTGCATTAATTCATTGTTCAGCTGGATTAGCGGATGATGACCCAGATAAAGCAGCGTATTTAGCATTAGAAGAGCTAGGTAATAGCCCTGAGTTAGAATCTTATAGAGAACAATTGAAAGGTCAAACAGCTGAAATTGAAGTTGAATTGCCAACTTATATTACAGGAGGGAGTAAAGAGTCTTATAAAAAAATTGAAGAATTATTTGACTATACGACAGGTAATAAGATTTCAGATACAATAGCCTATTATGATAGTGAATGGAGCATAAGTACCCTAGCAGGAGGTACTCTTCAAGTTGGGATGGCTGTCTTAGATGGAATGGCAGCAGTCGCATTATCACCGGGTTGTACCACATTAGTAGGTTGTCTACCAAGTGCATATTTAACATGGTCAATGGTTGATAATGGTGCAACGGGGTTAATGGTCATTTATAATGGCAAAACTTATCATACGCAAACAGCCGAGGGACTTTCTAAGATATTAGGCGTGTCAGCATCAGATGCTGAATTGTTATTTTCACTCTCAACAGGTGGCGTTACAGCAAAAGGTTTGAGTAATTTAGCCTGGAAAGCGAGATCTACAGGGCAGAAGTTATCGGCAAAAGAAGTAGAGCAAATAAGTGAGGATATTAATAGAGTAGCTGGAAAGGGAACGACACTCCCTAACGGTTATACTTCACAAGGAGCTAATGTTGTCGGACCTAAAGGCGGCGTTTATACCCATACAGGAAAATTTGATGCCGCAGGTAACCCAATATATACTAATAACGGTGCTTATTATACTTTTGAAAATGGTGCAAAAACGAAGGTGCCATCGCCGAATACAGGGAAAACAACCAACGGTCGCCCACATTCATCCACATCAGAAAAAGATGTCGGCGCCAGCTTGCCTCCAGATTATAGAGGTCAAGTAAGTTATAAAGATGGTGTAGAAGTCCCTCACGGTACAAAAGGAAGTGTAAGACCTGATTTTTGTAATGGCACAACTTGTTCAATAGAAGTGAAAAATTATGATATAGGCAAATATGCTGATAATCTGATTAATAATATTTCTAAACAAGCAATTGAACGACAAAAACATTTACCAAATGGTATGCAGCAACAAGTTCGGATAGATGTTAGAGGGCAGCATTTAACACCCGCGTTAGAATTTAAAATTAGACGCGGAATTGTTCGAAAATCTAACGGAATAATTAGCTCAAAACAAATTGAATTTTTGAAAGATAAAAGGTAATTAAATAATGTTATTAACTATTGGTATTAGAGGTGGGGGTTCTGTATTTATTCTAGGTACAGACAGTGATATGAGATTATTTTTTGATTGTATTTCATATTATCTTTTGCCTAAATATCCCAAAGAAGATTGGTCTATTTTAACGGACCGTTTATATCGTCGATATTTGAAGTTAGAAGAGCTAGATACGGCTGAATCGTTAATGAAATTGGTCGAGGAAGAATTTAAACAGTTAGATAGAGAAGCCATTGATTGGGGGCCTATTTTATCAGGTAAAGCCAAAAGTGATTTAGACAGAACAAAATCAACTTTATATGATATTTTTGATGGTTACTTTTATGCATTTCATTATTGTGTTGAATCTGCCAAGATAAGTTATGAGGGCTTTAAATCAGAACCCGATTATGAATATGAGCCAGTAATGGTGGCTATAACTACATTACCTTACTCAATAAGTTATAAACAAATACCGCTATCTGTTTTTGATAACTTAGGCGCGGATGAAAAGCCGATTTGGTGGACAGGGAAAATTCCTAAATAACCTTGTTTTACTTTTCCAATTCTGTGATAAAGCTCGCAGAATTGGAATAGATGATTCAATTTATAACTAAGTTATGAACTCTAACACCAATTTTATTTGCCCATTGTGTCATATTTCTTTATCTTCAAAGCGTAAAAACACACTAATTCTCTATTTTTAGCTATAAAAAATCTTTCAGAAAAGATATTGATTTTATTTAAGTTTTTAGTGGTAACAAAAGTGGTTATAAAATTAATGTGGGGGTAGAGTTTGCCAAGCAGTACGGATTATCGATAGGTGCCTCGCTATCAGCGGAACAAATGAAAGCCTTAACCAGTGATATAGTTTGGCTGGAAAGCAAGACGGTGATGGTCGATGGACAACCGGCCTCGGTATTGGTGCCACAAGTATACCTTGTTAACCGCCCGCAATTAACCTCAGACGGGGCATTATTATCGGGAAAAAGTGTCACGGTGCTAGCGGAGCATGATATCGAATCCTCGGGGACGATATTAGGTAAAAAACGGGTTGCCTTATTAGGTAATAACGTTAATAACCAAGGTTTGATTGATGCAGAAGGCATCATTATTCAAGCGAAAGACAGCATTAACAGCAGCGGCAAATTAAAAGCAGATAGGTTAGCTTATTTACAGGCCAATAACGACATCAACTTAAATAGTACCACCTCCACCACCGAAACGCATTACGGTGCGAGCAAAAGCAAAAACACGGTCATTGACTAGATTTCAAGTATCAGCGTCAACGATGGCGATATCCACTTAAAAGCGGGGCATGATATCAATTTGGGTGCGGCCTTGGTAATAAATGGCGGTGAAGATGGAGTCACTAACGTGATGGCGGGGCACGATATTAATTTATCGACCTTAAAAACGCAAAGCTATCAAGACTCGAAATGGAATAAAAACCACTCACACAAAGTTGATATTGAAGAGGTGGTGGGCAGTGAACTTTTAACCCATGGCGACCTAAACTTAATTGCAGGGCATGATATTTTAGCGAAATCGGCGGAGCTATCGAGCGATAAACGCATAAACCTACTAGCCGAGCATGATATTGATATTGGTAGTGAGCAAGAACGCTTACAGTTAACCGAGCATCACAAAACCAAAACGAAAGGGTTGCTTAATAAGGGTTCAATTACTGAAGATATAGCGGTCGACAACATCACCCAAAAAGGCAGTGGAATTTATGGTGATAAGGTAAACATTAATGCGGGCAACAATTTAACGGTCACGGGCAGTGAAGTGGTAGGTACGCACAATGTGAGTCTTGGTGCAGGGAAAGATATCACCATTGATGCAGCGGAAGAGTCGTATTACCGAAAACACGAAACCAAGACCAAAAAATCCGGGTTAATGGGCAGTGGTGGAATAGGCTTTACGGCAGGTAAAGAAAGCGAATCGTTAAAACAAACAAATACCGAACAAGCCTTTGTGGGCAGTGTTGTAGGCAGCACAAAAGGCAGTGTCAATATCCAAGCGGGTAAAGACCTAAGTATTAAAGGCAGTGATGTCATCGCCCAACAAAACATCAAATTACAAGGTGAAAACGTCAATATTGAAGCATTAGATGCCAAAACGACGTATCAAGAAGAGTATGAGCGCAAAAAATCAGGGCTTACTGTTTCGATAACAGGCACGGTGAGTGATATTTACAACGCCAACCAAACCCGAGAGCAAGCGAAAAAGCAGACCAATGAAAAAACCAAAGCGCTGATGAATATTAAAGCGGGGTTACAAGCGGGTAATGCGGCGCTAGAGGGCGGCGCTAATTTACAAAATGGCACCCCTCAAGCCTCGATTGGCATTAATGTCAGTTTGGGCAGTGAAAAAACCAAACGCACGGTAAACCAAGAACAACACACCGTGGTAAGTAGTGGCATCTCAGCGGGGCATAACCTCAGCATTATTGCGACGGGCAATGGTCAAAAAGAGCGTGGCGATATCAACATCATCGGCAGTCAGGTATCTGCAGGTCATGATGCAATGCTCAAAGCGAACCATGATGTTAACATCATCGGACAAGAAAACACGATAAAAACCGACAGCAAAGAAAAAAACAGCAGTGGCTCGGTAGGCGTGGGCTATAACTTTGGTGGAGAACAAAATGGCTTTACCATCTCGGCCAGTGCTAGCCAAAGCAAATCCCGAGAAAAAGGTAACGGCACCGACTGGAGTGAAAGCGTCGTTGAAGCAGGCAACAAGCTCACGATTATCACCGGTAATGATGCCAACATTATTGCGGGACAAGTCAAAGGCGATAGGGTAGTGGCTGATATTGGTCATGACCTTAATATTGAATCAAAACAAGACAGCGACAAGTTCCACTCCAAAAGCACGTCGAGCTCGGTAGGGGGCAGTGTTTCACTCGGCGGTGGTGGTAGTTTCAATGGCTCGGCAAGCAAAACGAAAATGGACAGCAACTGGCAAAGTGTGACCGACCAATCGGGCATTTTTGCCGGCAGTGGCGGCTTTGACATTACGGTCGGCAATAACACCGACCTAAAAGGGGCGGTAATAGCCTCAGAAGCGAAAGACACGAGCCAAAACCGTCTTGACACAGGCACAATCAGCTTTAGTGATATCAAAAACAAAGCGGACTACCAAGTCAGTAGTAGCAGTGCAGGGGTAAGCTCTAGCGGCATGCCATCAATGCCAACCAGTCGCAATAAAAACGAAAGCGAGCATTCGACGACGCATTCAGCGGTATCGGAAGGGACGATAATTATCCGCAATAAGGATAACCAAAAACAAGATATCAACGAATTAAGTCATGATACCGAGCAGGCGAATAACGAGCTCAAACACATCTTTAACAAACAAAAAGAGCAAGACATCATCGACCAAACGCAGTTAGTGAGTGAAATTGGTGGTGAAACGTTAACGATGCTTAATCATATTGACCGGATAAGGGCCGAATCCAAGGCAAAAGAAGCAGTAGAAAAAGAACAAGAAAAAGCCGCAGACAAAGGCATCGTTTTAACCGACAAGCAACAACAAAAAATCTACGAAGACGCCTACAAAGAATCGATGAATCAAGGCATGTCAGCAATGGGCAGTGACACCCGTCAAGGCATTGACATGGCGGTTAGTATCATCAACGGCTTAATCAGTGGCGACATGAAAGGGGCAGCCGCAGGGGCATTAGCGCCGAAGATAGCAACTATTATCAAACAACAGACCGAAGGAAACACCCTCGCCAACACCGTCAGCCATGCCATACTCGGCGCGGTTGTTGCTGAGCTGCAAGGTAACTCTGCACTTGTAGGTGGCATGGGTGCAGCAATGGGTGAGCGTGGTGCTGAAGTTATTGCGGGCATACTTTACCCCGATAAAGACATCAAAGACCTAAGCCAAGAAGAAAGGCAACAAATCAGCGCCCTATCACAGCTAGCGACAGGTCTTGCGATAGCTGCTGCAGGTGGTGATATCCAAGATATCAATACTGGGGTAGCTGCGGGGAAAAATGCGGTTGAGAATAATTTATTAAGTAATAAACGTGGCGTTGAAAAGCTTGATAAAGAGAGTAAAAAGCTTTATGAAAAAATCAAAGATATTGTCGGTTATGATGAAGTAGATAAATTGCAGCAGCAATATAACGATTGTAAAACAGAGGAGTGTAAAGCGAATGTTTATAATCAATATATGCAAAAAGAACAAGAAGCAGGACAAAGATTAGTTGATTTATATAAAGCAGGTAAGCTATCAGAAGATGAATATTACCAATTAGTTGCATGGTATTCTGACACAATGCTTGAAGGAATAAAGCAAAGTCAGATTGACAATAGTAAAAATCATTCATTTGGTGATTGGGATATTAATGATGCGTCAGCATGGGATTGGACGGTATCAAACATTATTAACAATCCTTATTTAAATGAAATAAGGAGTTTAATTTTACTTGATAAATGGCGCTCTGAAGGTTTATCTGAATCAGAGATACAAGAAAGATTTATTAAGAACGGAATTCTCGATTCGTTTGTTTCAGGACCGGAAGTCAATAAAATTATTCATCAGGTTCGTAATGGTGGTTTAAGTTTAGAAGATGGGTTAAAATTAGCCTCGGCTGCAGCATTTAGTAAGTTTACTGATAAAACTGCTGGTGCTGCTGGAAAGGCGGCAGACGACAATTATAGTCGAATTGTTCCTGGTGGAAGTCTTTCTGCACATGAAGCTGCAGGAGGACATTTAATTGCAAGACATGTAGGTAAAACAGAGCAGGAGTTATTAGATAGAGTGTCTACCGGAAATGTTAAAACAGCATCTTCTTTTACTGATAGAGCGACAGCAGAATCAGTTACAAGTAAAGCGATTGAAGCAAATCAATCTAAAATAGATGCTTATCTAACTGGAAACCAAAAAGGTTATTTAGAAATTGAATATAAATCGTCATCACCAATAGGAATTAGTGTCTCGAAAGGACAAACAAATGTAAGTAAAGTGTCAAATGCTAGAATAATTATAGCTAGAGATTCTTCAATGCCTAATGGTTATAGAATTGTTACGGGGTATCCTACACCATGATAATAGCAACAGAAACATATCCTGCATTATCTTATTATTTGAGATGTTATTTAAATCAAGATTTTGAAGAGATCTTTGGAAGTGTTGATAAAGCGTTAGATGCTTACAGGAAAACAGAAACAATTAATGAACAAAATGAGATGATTAAAGAAATTCGATCATTGTTAGAATCTTCTTATAGCGAAAAAGAACTACAAAAAATTATATTAGATGACATTGATTGTAATTATTTTTATCCAAATGAATGGTCATCTTGTCGAAATTGGTTGTTAAATATGCTTTTAAAATTAAAAAATTCATGACACCAATAATGACACCATCCTAAATTTTGTGTATTTTCAGTTAAAGGTGACGGTTGATTCTGTCACCAAACCCTATAATTAATTTTCCAAGTACTAATTTTTTCTTAGCCTTAGTTATTATTACAAGGCAACTCAGGGCTTGTGGGTGGCTTAGGCACGGCAGCAAGTGAATGGGGTGCAGAAGTTATTGCGGGGATCCTTTACCCTGATAAAGACATCAAAGACCTAAGCCAAGAAGAAAGGCAAAAAGTCAGTGCCCTATCACAACTTGCGACAGGTCTTGCGATTGCTGCTGCCGGTGGTGATATTCAAGATGTGAATACTGGCGTTGCTGCGGGGAAAAATGCGGTTGAGAATAATTATTTAAATGTACTTGCTCAAGGGACATCGCAATTAATAAAACAAGGTGGAAAAGTTTGTGTAAAAAACACTGTCTGCCGAACATGGGCAACAGAACAATTAATTTATGCCGCTGCCACGGTGGGGATTTCGTTAGAAGTTTCAGATATCGATCCGGATCAACTTGCTAACATAATTGATGACATCAATGATAATATCAACTTATCATTAGGCCCTGTTGGTTATAGTGATTTTCTAACAGATAAACTGGTGGATTATGTTTTAAATAACAATAATAAAAAAACAATAGCCGTAGATCCTAATGATCTTCCAAAATTAGAAGGTTACCCAATACCAGAAGAACCACGAGATCCTTTACCGGGTTACAAACCACTAGATCCAGAAGAATTAGGTCCGAATCATACAGGAGGTAATCAAATCCCCGAAGCACTACCTCCGTTGCCAGGTTATGAACCACTAGATCCTGCTTGGATAAATAACGCCTTAACTGCGGATAATAGATTACCTATTCCAGAAAAAACAACTGCAAGTAATGGGCTAGATATTGAATCAAATACTAAGCACACTCCAGGAGCTCAAGGATTTAGACCTAATGCAGGAGTTGAACCAAAAAATTCACTTGAAATTTTTGAAGGTTCCATATCTATAGATGGTAATAAACATCGTTATGGGATAGACTCAGAAGGGAATATTCATAGATATTCACCGAGTAATAATGGTGTGTATCATTGGTCTGGTAGCACTGGGGATAAAAAAAATCCACTAAATAAGAATGATATTCCAAATGGTATCAAGAAACAATTAGGAGTAAAGGGAAAATAGAATGATTTTTGGTGACCCGTATCGTTTTGCAGTTATTATAGAGAATATTCCAGAATGGAGTAATGGCAGTTTTAAAAACGGTCTTTTTCATTTTTGTATTGATGGCTACTTTTTTCCAGATGAATTAAAAACATCGAGCCTTTGGGTAGATATATCTTCTTTAATTGATAGCTCTAACGCTCTAATTTCATATCCTGAAAATAAAGAATTATTTAATATGAATATTTCTGATGCTTTTAGAGTAATGTTAGGAATGATTTCACCAGAAGCTATAGGTCTGGAAGAAGCTAGTAATTTTAATCAAAACTATTGTTATCAAGCTTCAACAGAAAATATTAATGATTCAGGCTTCATTATCTTTGCTGTTTCAAATGACGATATGATAAAAATTCTTGGTGCTAAATATAATGAACTTAAAGAGGATAATAAAGGTGATCGATATTGGCAATATATAGAAAAACCAGATATTAGACAGATAATTATTTCTAAAAAGGAATTGGCTATTATTATTAATGAGGTGAAAAGATATAGTTCATCATTACAATTTCTATCATAGTGTGAATCTTTACTTAAATCACTTTAGCAAACTATCTTGCAGAACTAAAGAAATTATCTTTATATGTAGTAGCTCAAACTTAATCTGACAGACACATATTACTCATCAGCTTTCATTTTAACAAAATGCGTGTCCGATGAGCAAAATAAATTCTCCAATTGCTTTTCCTTAACCAACCCCTTTGCATCATTCCA
>NZ_FMBA01000081.1 GCF_900094935.1 Gilliamella intestini | reverse complement strand
TGGAATGATGCAAAGGGGTTGGTTAAGGAAAAGCAATTGGAGAATTTATTTTGCTCATCGGACACGCATTTTGTTAAAATGAAAGCCGATGAGTAATATGTGTCTGTCAGATTAAGTTTGAGCTACTACACTTTAGCCATTTTCTGCTATACTCCTTTTTGCTTTCTCTCTCGCCCTTTCTCTCATCGCATTGACTGCATCAGAATTGCAATAATATACGCCGTAGCCTGACTTTTTTTCTTCTAGTTGGATACGAATTTCAGGTATTACTTCACCATTCATCAATTTCTTGGCCCACCTGTTAATTAGCATTTCTGCACGCTTTTCAACCTCAAACTCAGATAGGTTGTATTGGCGCATGTGTTTTCTAAGGTCGGTAACAATCCAGTACATAACTGGATGAGACCATGGGAATTGCTCTGCTGTTAGACATGAAAAACCAATCTCAGCACTATACTTGT
Organism: Gilliamella intestini; assembly: GCF_900094935.1. Classification (GTDB taxonomy): domain Bacteria; phylum Pseudomonadota; class Gammaproteobacteria; order Enterobacterales; family Orbaceae; genus Gilliamella; species Gilliamella intestini. The sequence goes on along the minus strand of NZ_FMBA01000081.1, from coordinate 3,629 downwards.
TGAACTCTCGCATAACTTGAGCAACTGTCGGTAACCCCATATCTGATGCCTCGCCCTCTTTGCACCATGAAATAAATTGACCAGGCGATGGTACAAATGGTGTGCTTTGTTGGCGTGCTTTCTTCATGCCTATTTCAAACTGACGTAACGTTGTTATGCCGTTTTCTTTAAATGCCAGTAACCATTGTTTTTTAAACGTATCCAGATCTGATTGTGTTTTAATAACAGCAGTTATTGCAGGGAATACCGCTTTTAACTCAATGAATATTTGATTGAATTGTTTTTCAATTTCATTAATAACATAAGTTTTGCGATCAACAGGCTGAGCTTTAACTGCTAACCCATTACCATTGTCATAAATTTCGGCTAACGATTTCATACAGTTCCTCCTGCCCAGCCTGTACTGTGCCAATCAATTTCTGATGATGTTGGTTTATTGTTTGTTGTAGAATGGAATCTATCCCAGTGCTTACGTAGTTTTGCTGGACACTGGATATTATCTTTCCAAAAGCTATCCATGTTGGCTATTTTGAATCGCCTACAAATTTCTTTGTGAGGGTTATCAACGTGATCGCCTAAAACTTGTGTCCTTAACAATCGAATATCGTTAGACCAATCAACCCAATTAGGTTCAACAGCGGTAGGGTTCACAATTAATAATTTTTCATAAATCCACTTAGCACACTCTAAATCTTTTACACTTCCCCATTTTTTACCCAATGTCGTATAAATATGGGCATCAGGATTTTTATGCAAAAAGCGCTTTAATTTTTCATCGTCTGAAAATTTGTCAAAATTTCCAGACAATAAAATATTATTAGTAGTCTCTGTAGTAGTCTCTGGTAATGGTTTACTCATTTTGGGTAAATGCATTGACTCATTTTGACTAGATGCATTATCGCAATTTGACGAAATGCATTTAGTCAAATTGGCTGATTGCATTTTGTCATTTTGACTAAATGCAAGTTGTTCAAGTTCATCTAACTTTGTATAATCTATGGAATACCATTTAGTCCTATCTCTTCCATCTTTGTTATAATTACCAACGAAAACCAACCCTTTTTTCTCAATATTTTTTATCGTTCTGACAATCGTTGAGTCACTAAAAAAGGGAAATTGTTTTGCCCATTCGGACACGCTGTTATAAATCCATTTTTTGCCATCATAATTATTATTGGTTTTTCCTATCCAATAATGCATTTGTTGCAAAATAATGGCTTCATTTAGCCCAATAAGTGTTGCTAACTTTGGATTAACAACTAATAACTCATTATCAAATAACAGATTCATTATTTACCTTCTTCTAAATTCTTAATGAGTTTAATTATTTCGTCTTCATCAAATCGATAATGAACAACTGGAACACCATCAATTTTTTTCTTATATGTTGTTAATGAACCACCTAAAATTTTCTTTATTTTTTTTATGGAATATCTCACTTGATCAACAGTTAGATCTAAGGACAGTCCAAATTCTTCATTTTTTATCCAAAAGAAATTGTCTTCATCTTTGTATATATATGAATACGTAATAAGCTCCATGAGCACAGCAGCTAAATTGTAATCACCTTTACATAACCGAAGGCAAGATCTAGGAATGATGACAGTGTTTTCATTTTTGTTATTAATGACATAATCATATAGCTTATTCATGACGCTTCCTTTCTATATGCTTGGTGGTTGTAAAAGTAATTCCACAAATCCTCAACAAATTTGTGGCTGACAGGTGTCCAGATGTGATTTATCATAGCTTCATATTCAAAGCCTGATTGTGAAAACTTACAACGCAATTGCGTTACAGTACAATTTAGTGTTAAACTATTCATGCGACTAATACTCCACAAGTGTTTTTTCGCAACCGACCGATAGCCTTCTGCAAAATTGCTATCGGTCACCCTTTCCAAAAATCATTTCAGTTATAACGATAATTTCACTTAATCTCGTACTTTTTGTGATTACTTTTTATTTTTCAATGTATGCTTAGCTTCACTAAACTACTTTGCTCCGAATTACAGACCAATTAACATCAGGACGGAGATCTTCGCATTTAACAGCTCCGTTTGTTTTGTCTTCTATATCAATTGCTTTTTCTATTGCTATTGAGTTAACGTTGTTTAACCATTGCCAGACTTGTGACTTAGAGACATTAAGTTTTTTAGCCGTCTCTACTTGAGAGCCACCAAAGAAATCAACGACCTTTTTTATTGCTTGATTTTTCTTTTTCATATTGCTCCATGTATAAAAATAAAATACATAATAATAAAAGTATAATTTTACTATACAAATAAGTAAAGTTTTTTTATACGACAAAAGTATAAATTTACTTTACTATTCTAAAAAAGGAGAAAGTATGGATTTAAATGTCGCAGAATGGGTTAAACAATCCCGATTAAATGCTGGTTATACACAAGAGCAGCTAGCTGAAAAATTATCAATGACTAAAGGGAATGTTTCAGCTTTTGAAAATGGCAGAACATCACCTAGTTTTAATGTAATGTTAAAAATATGTCATATTTGTGACGTATCGTTGCCAACAAATGAATTAAAAACACCAACTGAAGAAACTGCAGTGATAATTGATGAATTAACAGTTAGAGCGGAATGTGGAATGGGTGAATACAATGATTACTTTGAGCTTCGAGGTGGTTTATCTTTTAGTAAAGAATGGTTGAAAGAAATGGGCATCAATCCAAAATATTGCTATGTAATATACGCAAAAGGTTTAAGTATGTATCCGACATTACAGGATGGACAGGCTGTTTTAATTGATACAAGCCAAACAATGCCAATTGAAAATAAAGTTTATTTGATAATGAGAGATCTTAACGGTCTAATCATGAAGCGAATTACTAGAGATAAAAATGGGGACTGGATCTACATCAGTGATAACGCGGACAAAAGCACATTCCCAAATATGTATGCTTTTCGAAATGATAAAATAATTGGGCGTGTTGTTTGGACTGGAGGTAACGCCGGTCTGTAACCTGTAACAAATAGCATTATAAATCATTGAAATAAAATAGATAATTGGAATGGAGAAAGGTAATACGTATGAATAATTTTAAAAACAAGTTAGATAATCACTCAGAACACGTTAAAAAGGTTGGAAGTCACTGCAATACGGAAGAAACAACTAAACAAGCGTTAATATTACCATTGCTTGATATTTTAGGATTTACACCATATGATCCAACGAAAGTAAAAGCAGAATTTAAAGCAGATTTTCCTGGAGAAAAAGCTAACGAACGTGTTGATTATGCTCTTTTTTGTCAAGATTTACCAGTGATGTTTATAGAGGCAAAATCATGGAGTGAAGAATTAACTAATCATTGCCCTCAACTTTCAAGATATTTTAATGCAACCCCAGAAGTAGCTGTGGCGGCAATAACAAATGGTAGAGAATGGAGATTTTTTACAGATTTAGAACAAAAAAACATTATGGACTCAAGCCCTTTCTTAAAAATTAAGATCGAAGAATTACAAGATAATGATTATGAACAACTTTATCAATTTAGATACGATCAATTCAAACCAGAAGCATTAAGAACATTAGCAGAAGAAAGTATTTATTTTTCATTATTCACTAAAACAATAACTTGTAGTAGCTCAAACTTAATCTGACAGACACAT
>NZ_FMBA01000011.1 GCF_900094935.1 Gilliamella intestini | reverse complement strand
AAGTTTTGCTATCATTAAAACAGCTATTTGTACTCCATCTGATCTTGGTTTTTCAAAGTCAATTAAGCTTGCTTCTAATGCATTTTTTTGTGATTCAGTTAAGGTATTAGTCGTGTCAATGACACGATGAGAAAATTGGGGGATGTCAGTCAGCCCATAACTGAACCAACTGATCAAGAATAATACACTACATAGAAAATATCTTTTCACGATAATAATTAACCAAAATCTACTGCGGGTGGATTAGACATTTGCTTTTCATCATCAACCGTAAATTGTTGTTTTGGTTGTTTTCCTAAGCTATCAGCAACCCATTTAGTCGGTAACTTACGGATATAGATATTAAATGTTTGCACTGCTTCGATATATCGCCCGCGCGCAACAGTGATACGATTTTCAGTACCTTCAAGCTGACTCATTAAATCTTGATACAGGGTGTTAGCTTTTAGGTCTGGATAGCTTTCACTGACTGCAATTAAGCGACTTAATGCTGAACTCAATTCTGATTGTGCTTGTTGGAATTTTGAGAATAAAGCTGTGTCGGTTAGCTGATCAGCATTAATCTGAATCGATCCGACTTTTGCTCTAGCTTCAGTTACTTGGGTTAAAACGTTTTTTTCGTGTATGGCATAACCTTTTACGGTATTAACTAAATTAGGAACTAAATCAGCCCGACGTTTGTATTGATTGAGCACTTCTGACCACGCGGCAGCCACGTTTTCGTCCTTCGTTTGGATGCCATTATAACTTGTAAAATAGATAAATGCCCCAATAACAACTAACACTACAATGATTAATAACGATTTGATTTTCATCAGTACGCCTCATATTATTGTTTATTTTATGAATATTTCAAAAAAATGATGTCCCTGCCAAGGGATATAAAAACCTTTACACACTTATGCTTTGCTATATTTCATTAAAAACCATTAATTTTATTTGAATGCTTTATTTTATACTTGTTTTTAATAAAATCAATCATTTATATATAAAATTCGATTTTTACTATTAGGTTTTAGACTATTTTGTTATCACCATATCTGTTTTATTATTGCTCACAAAATGTCGTTGGACTAACTGAATCATAAAATAACTAAATTGAAGAAAAATGCGAGTTGTTTACGTCTCATCATTAAAATAATCTTCAAAAAAACTTAAAAAATCTTTCTAAATTATTTAACTTTTTGTTTTATATATTTTAAATATTCAAATATATGCAGATTATGCTACACAGCAATTAAAATTGACTCTCTCTTGTGACTTTATTTAATTTTTAGACGGTATAGACTCCTGAATATTTTTTACAAAAAATATCACCTAAAAAGTGAACATTTTTGTAACTATTTTATAGGAAAAACAAAACTCACGTAAAATGACACTGTCAGTTTCCGTGTTTTATATTCAATAAAAGTGTTATTATATAATGCTTTATGATGATTTGAGTATTATAAATGAATGTTCCAGATAAATGTTTGGTGTCGATAGATAATATTTATTAAAATAATTTTTTAAGTTAATTAAATAGCTGCAAATAAAGTGAATAATCCCTACAGTTTATTAAAAATCATATAAAAAAATAGCACGCATGGCGTGCTATTTGTTAATTAAACCTCAGAGTTATTGATTTTCTTCAGCAGAGTTAAGTAACTCAGCTAAGTTAGCTGTTGCTTCTTCTGCTGAAATTGTTGTTTGAATGTCATCAGTTGATGGCATTGCACGTTTACGTAAACGCTCTTTATGGTAAGCATAACCCGTACCCGCCGGAATTAATCGACCAACAATCACGTTTTCTTTTAGACCACGTAATTCATCATTTTTACCTGCTACCGCTGCTTCAGTTAAGACGCGAGTTGTTTCTTGGAACGAAGCCGCAGAAATAAACGATTCAGTCGTTAACGAGGCTTTAGTAATACCAAGTAAGTCGTGTAAGTAAACAATCGGCTCTTTACCTTGTGCTTCAAGTTCACGATTGATAATCTTCAAGCGTGAAACTTCAAGCTGTTCACCCTCAAGTAGACGAGAACCGCCAGGATGAATAACCGTTGCTTTACGTAACATTTGACGGACGATAACTTCAATGTGTTTATCATTGATTTTTACACCTTGTAAACGATAAACTTCTTGAACTTCGTTAACAATATAACGTGTTACCGCATTAACACCACGTAGACGTAAAATGTCATGTGCCGATTCAGGTCCATCAGAAATCACATCACCACGCCCTACTTGTTCACCTTCAAATACGTTAAGTTGACGCCATTTTGGAATCATCTCTTCGTATGGTTCACTGCCATCTAATGGAGTAATAATTAAGCGACGTTTACCTTTGGTCTCTTTACCAAATGAAATAATACCGTCAATTTCAGCCAAGATAGCCGATTCTTTCGGTTTGCGTGCTTCAAATAAGTCAGCAACACGCGGTAAACCACCGGTAATATCTTTGGTACCAACAGATGCTTGTGGAATACGAGCAAGTGTATCACCGATATTGATTTCAGCACCATCTTCTAACTGTACTAATGCTTTACCAGGTAAGAAGTATTGTGCAAGCATTTCTGTACCAGTAAGGAAAATATCATTCCCTTTAGCATCAACAAGTTTGATTGCAGGGCGTAAATCTTTACCTACACCAGTGCGTTCAGCCACATCTAAAATCACGATAGATGATAAACCAGTTAATTCATCAGTTTGGCGAGTAATAGTTTGCCCATCAACCATATCAACAAAACGAACAAAACCTTTTGCTTCAGAAATAACTGGCATTGTATGCGGATCCCAGTTAGCAACAGTTTCACCTGCATCAACTGTTACACCATTACCTTTACTTAAAATCGAACCATAAGGAACTTTGTAAGTTTCTTTCATACGACCTAAGTCATCAATAATGGTTAATTCAGCATTACGTGAAGTAATGACTAGTTTTTTATCTGGGTTAGTTACAAATTTAGCATTAGTTAATTTAATACTACCTTTATTTTTAACTTGAACGCTAGACTCTGCTGCGGCACGTGATGCCGCCCCCCCGATATGGAACGTACGCATGGTTAACTGTGTACCCGGTTCACCGATTGATTGAGCGGCGATAACACCGATTGCTTCACCTTTGTTCACTAGGTGACCTCGAGCTAAGTCACGACCATAACATTTCGCACAAACACCAAAATCAGTATCACACGATACAACCGAACGCACTTTAACACTATCAACCGATTCTGCTTCAAGTAAGTCACACTTACTTTCATCAAGTAATGTATTACGTGGAATTAAGATATCCGCACTACCTGGTTTTAATACATCTTCAGCCGTGACTCGACCTAATACACGCTCACGAAGTGGTTCTTTAACATCACCGCCTTCAATAACTGGTGTCATGACAACACCTTCTAAGGTACCACAATCGTCTTCAATTACCACTAAATCTTGTGCAACATCAACTAAACGTCGAGTTAAGTAACCTGAGTTTGCGGTTTTTAATGCGGTATCGGCAAGACCTTTACGCGCACCATGAGTAGAAATAAAGTACTGAAGTACGTTTAATCCTTCACGGAAGTTCGCTGTAATAGGTGTTTCGATAATCGAACCATCTGGTTTTGCCATCAAACCACGCATACCAGCAAGCTGACGAATCTGTGCAGCAGAACCACGTGCCCCTGAGTCGGCCATCATGTAAATACTATTGAAAGAAGATTGTACTTCTTCTTCACCTTCACGGTTTATGACTTTTTCAGTTGATAAGTTATCCATCATGGCTTTAGCAACACGTTCATTAGCTGCTGCCCAAATATCGATAACTTTATTATAACGTTCACCAGCTGTTACCAAACCTGATTGGAATTGCTCTTGAATTTCAGCAACTTCAATTTCAGCTTCATTGATGATTTGTGATTTCTTAGCTGGAATTTCCATATCATCAATACCAACAGATACCCCTGAACGTGCTGCATAAGCAAATCCAGTGTACATAATTTGATCGGCTAAAATTACCGTATCTTTCATACCTAATTGGCGATAACAAATATTTAAAATCTTAGATATCGCTTTTTTACCAAGAGGCTGATTAATAACAGAGAAATTCATTCCTTTTGGCATAATTAACCATAAAATTGCACGACCGATAGTTGTATCAACAATCGAGGTAGTATCTTCCCACTCACCTACACTATTTCGTTGGCTTTCAGTAATACGAACTTTAACCTTAGCATGTAATTCAACTAGACCTAAACGGTATAGCTTTTCAGCTTCTTTAGGACCAGTTAATACCATGCCTTCACCTTTGGCATTAACTTTATCACGAGTCATATAGTAAAGACCTAAAACCACGTCCTGAGAAGGAACGATAATAGGTTCTCCACTTGCCGGTGAAAGAATATTGTTGGTTGACATCATTAACGCACGTGCTTCTAACTGAGCTTCTAACGTTAATGGAACGTGAACCGCCATTTGGTCACCATCAAAGTCAGCATTAAATGCCGCACAAACTAGTGGGTGTAATTGAATCGCTTTACCTTCAATTAGAATCGGTTCAAACGCCTGAATACCAAGTCTATGTAACGTTGGAGCACGGTTTAATAATACTGGATGTTCACGGATAACTTCATCTAAGATATCCCAAACAATTGCATCTTCACGCTCAACCATTTTCTTCGCAGCTTTAATGGTTGTTGCATAACCGCGACGTTCTAATTTCCCGTAAATAAATGGTTTGAATAATTCAAGTGCCATTTTCTTTGGTAAACCACACTGATGCAAATGCAAGTATGGACCTACAGTAATTACAGAACGCCCCGAATAGTCAACACGTTTACCTAACAAGTTTTGACGGAAACGACCTTGCTTACCTTTAATCATATCGGCAAGTGATTTTAATGGACGTTTGTTTGAACCCGTAATCGCACGACCTCGGCGACCATTATCTAATAATGCGTCAACAGACTCTTGTAACATACGTTTTTCATTACGTACAATAATATCTGGCGCAGCTAAGTCTAATAAACGTTTTAAACGGTTATTACGGTTAATCACTCGACGATAAAGGTCATTAAGATCTGATGTCGCAAAGCGACCACCATCTAGTGGAACCAATGGACGTAAATCTGGTGGCAACACAGGTAATACGTTTAAGATCATCCATTCAGGTTTGTTTTCTGATTGAATAAATGCTTCAATAATCTTAATACGTTTAGTTAGTTTTTTACGCTTAGTTTCAGAATTAGTAGTTGCTAGTTCATCGCGTAATGCTTCACATTCTGCTTGCACATCAATATTACGCAATAATTCTTGGATAGCTTCAGCCCCCATACGAGCATCAAACTCATCACCAAATTCTTCTAACGCATCAAGGTATTGCTCTTCGGTTAAAATCTGACCTCTTTCTAAATTAGTCATACCACCATCAAGAACCATAAATGACTCGAAATAAAGCACTCGTTCAATATCACGAAGTGGCATATCAAGTAATAAACCGATGCGAGAAGGTAATGATTTTAAAAACCAGATATGAGCAGTTGGAGATGCAAGTTCAATGTGCCCCATACGTTCACGACGTACTTTAGCTTGAGTTACTTCAACTCCACATTTTTCACAAATAACACCACGGTGTTTTAGACGTTTATATTTTCCACATAAACATTCATAATCTTTTACTGGTCCGAAAATACGTGCACAAAACAATCCATCACGTTCAGGTTTGAACGTACGATAATTGATTGTTTCAGGTTTTTTGACTTCACCAAAAGACCATGAACGAATCATATCAGGAGAGGCAAGACCAATCTTGATGGCATCAAAATCTTCAGTTTTTGTTTGTGCTTTTAGAAACTTTAATAAGTCTTTCACAATTGACTCCTATGGAGTTAAACCAATTAGATAACTTATTATTGCTAATAAGCTATCCCTATAAATAGAAATCACTTTAAATTAGCGGAGATTACTCTTCGTCTAACTCAATATTAATACCTAGCGAACGAATCTCTTTTAATAGTACATTAAATGATTCTGGAATCGCAGGTTCCATACGATGATCACCATCTACAATATTTTTATACATCTTAGTTCGACCGTTTACGTCATCTGATTTAACGGTTAACATTTCTTGTAAGGTATAAGCTGCACCATATGCTTCAAGTGCCCATACTTCCATCTCACCAAAACGTTGACCACCAAATTGAGCTTTACCACCCAATGGTTGTTGAGTAACCAGACTGTATGAACCAGTAGAACGAGCATGCATTTTATCATCAACTAAGTGATTCAATTTGAGCATATACATATAACCTACAGTAACTGGACGTTCAAATTTTTCACCTGTACGACCATCGTACAAAGTAATTTGGCCAGAAGTTGGTAAGTCACCCAGCTCAAGTAATGCCTTAATTTCTCGCTCTTTAGCACCATCAAATACAGGTGTTGCTAATGGCATACCATTACGTAAATTTTGTGCTAAAGTCATCACTTCTTGATCAGTAAATTCTGCCACATTCACTTTTTGCGCAGCACCTAAACCAAGATCATACGCTTTTTGAATAAATTCACGTAATTTAGCTAATTCCTGCTGTTCTTTTAGCATAGCATCGATCTTCTGACCAATACCTTTAGCAGCCATACCCAAATGAGTTTCTAAGATCTGTCCAATATTCATACGGGACGGAACACCTAGCGGATTCAATACGATATCAACTGGACGACCTTTTTCATCATATGGCATATCTTCAATTGGATTAATTTTTGAAATAACCCCTTTGTTACCATGACGACCAGCCATCTTATCACCAGGCTGAATTTGACGTTTAACTGCCAAGTACACTTTAACGATTTTAAGAACGCCAGGCTGTAAATCATCACCTTGAGTGATCTTCATGCGTTTAGCTTCTAGTTTTTTGTTAAACTCTGTTTTGATTTCGTCGTACTGTTCAGCCAACTGTTCTAATTGAGATTGTTTATCTTCGTCTGCAATACCAATTGTTAGCCATTTTTCATGTGGTAAAGCATCTAATTTATCCGCTTTGATTCCACCTGAAATTAATACATCACGAATTCGAGCAAACAATGCAGCTTCTAAGATTTTAAGTTCTTCAGTTAAATCTTTTCTTGCCTGTTTGAGTTGCATCTCTTCGATTTCAATTGCACGCTTATCTTTTTCTACGCCATCACGAGTAAACACTTGAACATCAATAACAGTACCTGAAACACCATTTGGCACACGTAATGAGGTATCTTTAACATCTGATGCCTTTTCACCAAAAATAGCACGTAGTAATTTTTCTTCTGGCGTTAATTGTGTTTCACCTTTAGGTGTCACTTTACCAACTAGAATATCACCACCTTTTACTTCAGCACCGATGTATACAATACCAGACTCATCAAGTTTAGACAGTGCGGCTTCACCTACATTTGGAATATCGGCAGTAATTTCTTCTGCACCTAATTTAGTATCTCGAGAAATACAAGATAGTTCTTGAATATGAATCGAGGTGAAACGGTCATCTTGTACCACTTTTTCGGAAACTAAAATAGAATCCTCAAAGTTATAACCATTCCATGGCATAAATGCCACGCGCATATTTTGGCCTAATGCTAATTCGCCTAAGTCGGTAGATGGGCCATCAGCAAGCACATCACCACGCTCAACTTTTTCGCCTAATTCTACACATGGAATCTGATTGATACATGTATTTTGGTTAGAGCGAGTATATTTAGTTAAGTTATAAATATCTATGCCTGTTTCACCTGCATATATTTCATCTGCATTAACATTAACCACGATACGTGATGCATCAACATATTGTACTGTACCACCACGACGCGCAACAGCAGTAACACCCGAGTCAACAGCTACCGCTCGTTCCATACCGGTACCAACAAATGGCTTTTCAGCTTTCAACGTTGGCACTGCTTGACGTTGCATGTTCGCACCCATTAAGGCACGGTTCGCATCATCATGTTCTAAGAATGGAATTAATGAAGCACCAACAGATACAATTTGTTGCGTTGATACGTCCATATAATGGATTTGCTCAGGGCTATATAAACCAGACTCACCACTTAAACGACAAGTTACTAGATCTTCTTTAAAACGACCATTTTCATCAAGATTTGAGTTAGCCTGTGCAATGACAAATTCACTTTCATCAATCGCAGATAAGTAATTAATTTCATCAGTAACAACACCATCAATAACTCGGCGATACGGTGTTTCTAAGAAGCCATATTCATTAGTACGCGCATAAACAGCTAATGAGTTTATCAAACCAATGTTTGGACCTTCAGGTGTTTCAATTGGACATACACGACCATAATGGGTTGGGTGTACGTCACGAACTTCAAATCCTGCTCGTTCACGAGTTAAACCGCCTGGACCTAATGCAGAAATACGACGTTTATGCGTAATTTCAGATAGTGGATTATTTTGATCCATAAACTGAGATAGCTGACTTGAACCAAAAAATTCACGAATCGCTGCTGAAATTGGTTTTGCATTAATCATATCTTGTGGCATGAGTGAATCAAGATCACCTAAAGAAAGGCGTTCTTTCACTGCGCGTTCAACACGAACTAAACCAATACGGAATTGGTTTTCTGCCATTTCACCAACGCTACGGATACGGCGGTTACCCAAATGATCGATATCATCCACATCACCATGACCATTACGAATAGCAATTAATTTTTTCATCACGTCAACGATATCATCTTTAGTTAAGACGCTTTCGCCTTCAATATCGTCACGACCTAAAGAACGATTAAATTTCATCCTACCAACAGCTGATAAATCATAACGTTCATCAGAGAAGAATAAATTATCGAATAGCGCTTCAGCAGCTTCTTTTGTTGGTGGTTCACCAGGACGCATCATACGATAAATTTCAACTAACGCACCTAATCGATCGCGTGTTGAATCGACATTTAATGTTTCAGAAATAAATGCACCATGATCTAAATCATTAGTGAATAATGTTTCTATTTTTTTATATCCAGCATTAGATAATTCAACTAATATTTCTAATGAAATTGGTGTATTAGCAAATGCAATCACTTCACCAGTTTCTTCATTAATATAATTTTTAGCAAGAACTTTATTGATAATATATTCAACTGGAACATCAATTTTACTAACTTTATCTTTTTCTAATTCACGAATATGACGTGCAGTAATACGACGGCCTTTTTCAGCATATATTTTGCCTTTTGATTCAATATCAAATAACGCTGTATCACCACGCAAACGTTCAGGAACAAGGTCCATCTTCAATTTAGATTTGCCAATTTCAAAATTGGTTTTTTCAAAGAAGATATCTAAAATTTCTTCCGTTTCATAACCTAAAGCACGCAAAATAATTGTTGCTGGAAGCTTACGACGGCGGTCAATTCGAGCAAAAAGATTATCTTTAGGATCAAATTCAAAATCAAGCCAAGAGCCACGATAAGGAATAATCCGAGCATTATATAAAACTTTCCCAGAAGAGTGCGTTTTACCTTTATCACTATCAAAGAACACACCTGGACTACGATGTAATTGTGAAACAATAACGCGCTCAGTACCATTGATCACAAATGTACCATTATCTGTCATTAAAGGAATTTCGCCCATGTAGACGTCTTGTTCTTTAATATCTTTTACTGTTCCTTCTGGTGCATCTTTATCATAAATAACTAAACGTAATTTTACGCGCAATGGTGCTGAGTAAGTGATCCCTCTAATTTGACATTCTTTAACATCAAACACAGGTTCGCCCATTTTAAAGCTCACATATTGTAACTCAGCGTTACCACTATAACTTTTTATCGGAAATATTGAACGGAATGCAGCTTCTAAGCCGTATTGTCCTTCTGGATCTTGCTCAATAAATTTCTGGAACGAATCAAGTTGAATAGAAAGAAGATACGGTATATCCAAGACTTGTGGACGCTTACCAAAATTCTTACGAATTCGTTTTTTCTCGGTATAAGAGTAAACCATTAGTTCCTCAACTTGCTTATCTGCTATTTTAGCATGATTAAATATTCATCAGGGATACTATCGATAACTGATAACACCTGACACCTCATCGAAAATATCTATAAATATCAATTGATTAGGCTTAATAAATATACTATTTCTTTATTACTTTTTTATTGATAATCTTAAAATAAAATTCTTTAACTTATTACAGCGCAAAAAGGCTGGAGGTATAAAACCCCCAGCCAATTGTTGTGTTGTCGATAAACTTATTTAAGTTCAACAACTGCACCTGATTCTTCAAGCGCTTTTTTAAGTTCTTCAGCATCAGCTTTGCTAACGCCTTCTTTAACTGTTGCTGGAGCTGATTCAACAAGATCTTTCGCTTCTTTAAGACCAAGACCAGTTGCACCACGAACTGCTTTGATTACAGCTACTTTGTTAGCACCAACATCTTTTAAGATTACATCAAACTCGGTTTTTTCTTCAGCAGCTTCAGCTGGACCTGCAGCAGCAACTGCAACAGCTGCTGCTGCAGAAACACCGAATTTTTCTTCCATCATTGATACAAGTTCAACAACATCCATAACAGACATTTCAGCAACTGCATCTAAAATTTGTTCTTTAGTGATAGACATAATATAGTTTCCCAAATTTACATTTTTTAATTAATAAAATTCACAATCTAACCGCCAATTAAGCAGCTTCTTTTTGATCGCGAACCGCTGCAAGAGTACGAACCAATTTGCCAGCTGCGGCTTCTTTCATGGTTGACATCAAGCGAGCTAATGCTTCTTCATATGTAGGTAATGTTGCTAAGCGATCAATGTTCGCTGCAGTAATTAACTCACCTTCAAAGGCTGCGGCTTTAATCTCAAATTTATCATTTTCTTTAGCAAACGCTTTAAAAAGACGCGCTGCAGCACCTGGGTGCTCATTTGAAAATGCAATTAGAGTTGGACCAACAAACGTATCTTTTAAACACTCGTATTGAGTACCCTCAACGACACGGCGTAATAGCGTATTACGAACAACACGCATATAAACACCTGCCTCACGAGCAGATTTACGTAATGCAGTCATTTTTTCTACAGTAATGCCACGAGAATCAGCAACAACTGCAGATAGCGCACCTTTGGCGATTTCATTAACTTCAGCAACAATTTCTTGTTTATTTTGAAGATTTAGTGCCATTGGTATTGCTCCTGGATTATACTAGGCAAAAGCCTAGACTTATTCAAGCTAGCTACAAATGTAACTAGCACAACCACGATGAGCAGAATCCTTCTATTATATCTTATCAGGTTCTGTCACCGTCTACGTAGGAAAATTAAGTAGTCAAACATCAACCACACCTACGGTCTTGGACGGGGTCTGGTTAAGGCCAGACACCAACCGATTTCGCTATTTAATTATAAAATTAATTAAACAGTTGCATTCAATGTTGCTTGATCAATAGCAACACCAGCACCCATTGTAGTAGAAAGGCTAACTTTCTTAATAAATACACCCTTAGAAGAGGCTGGTTTTGCACGTTTTAACGCAACAAGTAATGCTTCTAAATTTTCTTTAAGCTTATCTGCATCAAAATCAGCTTTACCAATAGTAGTATGGATAATACCATTCTTATCATTACGGTAACGGATCTGACCAGCTTTAGCATTTTTTACAGCTTCAGCAACATTAGGAGTTACTGTGCCAACTTTAGGGTTTGGCATTAAACCACGAGGCCCTAATATTTGACCTAATTGACCAACAACACGCATAGCGTCAGGTGATGCAATAACAACATCAAAATCCATTTCGCCTTTTTTGATTTGATCTGCAAGATCATCCATCCCCACTAATTCTGCACCAGCTTCTTTAGCAGCTTCTGCATTTGCACCTTGAGTAAATACAGCTACGCGTACGCTACGACCTGTACCATGTGGAAGAACAATTGCACCACGAACGTTTTGGTCTGATTTACGTGAATCGATACCTAAATTAACAGCAACGTCGACGCTTTCAGTAAATTTAGCAGTAGCTAATTCTTTTAATAAAGCAATCGCTTCGTTGATTTCATATTGTTTAGTTGCATTTACTTTTTCGCGGATAAGTTTAGCTTTTTTAGATAATTTAGCCATGAATTAACCCTCCACTTCCAAGCCCATTGAACGAGCAGTTCCTTCAATAGAACGCATCATCGTTTCAATGGTAGCACCATTCATATCTGCAGCTTTTAATTCAGCGATTTCGCGAATTTGAGCACTCGTTACTTTACCTACTTTTTTCTTATTAGGCTCACCAGAACCAGACTTAATCTTAGCTGCTTTCTTTAATAAAACAGCAGCCGGAGGCGTCTTAGTTACAAAAGTGAATGAACGATCAGAATACACTGTAATTACTACAGGAATTGGTAAACCTTTTTCCATGCTTTCTGTTTTAGCATTGAATGCTTTACAGAATTCCATGATATTCACACCATGTTGACCAAGTGCTGGACCAACTGGCGGACTAGGATTTGCCGCACCAGCTGCAACCTGCAACTTGATGTAGGCTTGTACTTTTTTTGCCATTTTTAGTTTCCTTTGCTCGGGTGCAAACGCCTCTATTAATAATAGATATTAATAAATAGACAGCTCCCCTAAGTTAAATGAGGGCAGAATTATCCTATAATCCAATTAAAAATGCAAGATTTATTTGAAATAGGATAAATCAAAAGCAGAGCAATAACTCTGCTTTGAGCTTAAATAACTAAAACAAATTACAGAACATTTACTGCATTGAGTTCTTTAAATGCTAGTTCTAAACGTGCCACTAATGAATCTTGTCCTTTACGTAACCATACGCGTGGATCATAGTATTTTTTATTTGGCGCATCAGCACCTTCAGGATTACCTAATTGACCTTGTAGATATGCTTCATTTGCTTTGTAGTATTCTAAAATACCTGACCAGTTGGCCCATTGAGTATCTGTGTCAATATTCATTTTGATTACACCATAACTTACTGCTTCAGCAATTTCTTCTGGAGTTGAACCTGAACCACCATGGAATACAAAATTTAATGATTTAGCAGGTAAATTGAATTTTTCAGATACATATTTTTGTGAGTTATCTAAAATTTTGGGTGTTAACTTAACATTACCTGGTTTATAAACACCATGCACATTACCAAATGAAGCTGCGATAGTAAAACGAGGACTAATAGCACTTAAACGTTCATAAGCATATGCCACATCTTCTGGTTGAGTGTAAAGTGCTGAGCTGTCCATATGGCTGTTATCAACACCATCTTCTTCACCACCAGTACAACCTAACTCTAATTCTAATGTCATTTTCATTGCCGACATACGAGCAAGATATTGACAACAGATATCAATATTATCTTTTAATGACTCTTCTGAAAGGTCAATCATATGAGAAGAAAACAATGGTTTACCTGTTTTAGCAAAATGAGTTTCACCTGCATCCAGTAACCCATCAACCCATGGAAGTAATTTTTTAGCGCAGTGATCAGTATGAACAATAACTGGAACGCCATATTTTTCAGCCATAAGATGAACATGTTTTGCGCCAGAAATAGCACCCAGCACAGCACATTCTTGACCTTCTAATTTTAGGCCTTTACCCGCAATAAATTGAGCTCCACCGTTAGAAAACTGAACAATAACAGGAGAACCTACTTTTGCAGCTGTTTCAATAACGGCATTGATAGTATTTGTATCAACACAGTTAACCGCAGGTAATGCAAAGTTATTTTCGCGAGCGATTTGAAATACTTTTTGAACATCATCACCAGTGACAACACCAGGTTTAACAACATCAGAAATCTTAGTAACCATTTTATTACCTATAAATTTATTTATAAAAATTAAAGGATGAGTAATTATCTCATCCTTTTACTGAACTCAAATACTAGGCCTTTGCTCTAGCTTCTAACATCGCAACAGCGGGTAGTTTTTTACCTTCAACGAACTCAAGAAAAGCACCACCACCAGTTGAAATATAAGAGATTTTATCTTCAATACCAAATAGATCGATTGCAGCTAATGTATCTCCACCACCAGCAATTGAAAAACCTTCGCTATCAGCAATTGCTTTCGCTACAATTTCAGTACCACGACGGAAATTAGGAAATTCAAAAACACCTACTGGACCATTCCATAAAATGGTTTTAGCATTTTTGATAATATTTGCTAATACTTCTGCTGACTTATCACCTAAATCAAGAATTTGTTCATTTTCTTTAACATCTTTAACTGATTTTTCAGTCGCTGTTGCTGTTTCACTAAATTCTGTTGCAACACGTACATCAGTTGGAACTGGGATTTCACAGTTAGCCATCAACTTTTTAGCTTCAGGGATTAAATCAGCTTCGTAAAGTGATTTACCTACGTTGTAGTCTTCTGCTGCAATAAATGTGTTGGCAATACCACCACCGACAATAATTTGATCTGCAATTTTTGAAAGCGAATCAAGTACAGTTAATTTAGTTGATACTTTTGAACCAGCAACAATTGCAACCATCGGGCGGGCAGGATTATCTAAAGCCTTACCTAACGCATCAAGTTCAGCGGCTAATAATGGGCCAGCACAAGCCACTGGCGCAAATTTACCTGCACCATGTGTTGAAGCTTGAGCTCGGTGAGCAGTACCAAATGCATCCATTACATAAATATCGCAAAGTGCTGCATATTTTTTAGATAAAGTCTCATCATCTTTACCTTCACCAACGTTAAAGCGGACATTTTCAAGAACAACTAATTCGCCTTCTTTAACATCTACACCATTAAGGTAATCTTTTACTAAACGAACAGGAAATGATACATGTTCTTTTAAGTAATCAACAACAGGTTGCAATGAAAACTCTGGATTATATTCACCTTCTGTTGGGCGACCAATATGCGAGGTAACCATTACTTTTGCACCTTTCTTGATGGCCTCTTCAATAGTAGGTAGTGATGCTTTAATACGCGCATCTGAAGTAACCTTACCATTTTTTACAGGCACATTAAGATCTGAACGAATAAATAAGCGTTTTCCTTTTAGATCAAGATCTTGCATTCTAATAATAGACATGATACTTCCTCTTATAAAATATAAATAAATTAAAACTTTTTCTATTCTAACATAAAATTTCTTTTTAGGTTATAGACATTATTGGTTGAATGATAAACATTTATTATCAGCTAAAAATGACCAATTATATTTTTTTATACAACGGCATTGACAATAGAAAGAAAATCAGGCATATTTTGCCACCTTAATTAATATGTAATTTTTATCTAAATTTGGGAGTTGACTTTGGCTAATATCAAATCAGCTAAAAAACGTGCGATTCAATCTGAAAAACGCCGTAAACATAATGCTAGCAACCGTTCAATGATGCGCACTTATATTAAAAAAGTTTACGCCGCTGTTGCAGCTGGTGATAAACAAACAGCTGAAGTAGCATTCAAAGATATGCAAGCAGTTGTTGACCGTCAAGCGGCTCGTGGGTTAATCCACAAAAATAAAGCTGCTCGTCATAAAGCTAATTTAATTAAGCAAATCAAAGCATTAAGTTAATGGTTTTATTTATTATCTGTTAACTATCATAGTTAAAAAGAAATAACAAAAAGTGGTGTAAACCACTTTTTTTATTTGTATACTACATCATTATTTATGTAATTTTAATAAAAATAGAAGAGAGTCTATTGTGGTTCAGCGTGATTATGTTAGAAGAAAGAGCCAATCAAAAAAAAATAAGTCACGAAACAAGCCTAATTTAATGATGTTTTTGGCTATCATTATAGTTATACTATTTTCTGCTATTCTCTACTTTATTTCAAATAATACCCCCAAGAAAGTTATTGAAACGCCAAAAGCAAAAACTCAACCGCCTGCTATAACTCTTCCTGAGCAACCTCAAGAACGTTGGACATATCTTAAAGAATTAGAAACACCTAATGCAAATTATGGTGTAACATCAAACTCAATTGCTAATGAAAGACAACGAATTTTAGATAGCTTTGCAAATAACACTTATACGACTATGCCACCTTCTCAAGGTAGCACAACAACACAAAATCAGATAACAAATCCAGCTTCACAACCAACAACCGTTTCAAATAAATGGCTATTGCAGTGTGGTGCATTCAAAGATAAATCTAATGCTGATACACTAAAAGCTAAGCTTGCAATGACGGGGGTTCGCAGCAATATTATGTCATCAGGACAACTATATAAGGTTACAGTAGGACCATACGAAAGCAAAGAAGAAGCAAATAAGGTATTAAACTTATTAAATAGTAATGGGATTAATAGCTGTGTTATTTCTAACTAAACACAAGACAATGAAATCAGTTAAGCAAATACAAATCTTTATGAAAATGTTATGCGATCGTATAAACCACGATCGCTTAACAACATCTGCTGCAGGGCTTGCTTATACAACAATACTGGCTTTAGTACCTCTTATTACTGTTATTTTTTCCTTATTATCTGCTTTTCCTATGTTTGAAGAAGTTAGCCATTCATTGAAACAAATAATTTATAATAATCTTGTCCCTACAGCCAGTGATACAATCCAAAATTATTTAGAACAATTTATAACCAATACTAAAAAAATGACTCTTTTCGGTATAATTGGTTTAATCGTTACCTCACTATTACTTATCAACTCAATTAACACTACGCTTAATCATATTTGGAAAACCCAAAAAAAACGCTCTTTTATGTACAACCTAACCATATACTGGACGATATTAACCTTAGGCCCCATTTTAGTTGGGGCAAGCGTAGCTGTAAGTTCATACATATTCTCGCTAAAATGGTTTTCAGCAGCAACAACAAATACTTTTTTGCTTAGCAGTTTACCGTTTTTTATTTCTATATTTGGATTTTGGTTACTTTATAGCATTATTCCGACTGAATCAGTACCGTTAAAAGAGTCGATGATTGGTGCATTTGTTGCTGCAATATTATTTGAATTAGGTAAACGCACGTTCACATTGTATGTGACTTCGTTTCCGACATATCAACTTATTTACGGTGTGGTATCCTCCATTCCTATCATGTTAGTTTGGATCTACTTTTCTTGGTGCATTGTTTTATTCGGAGCTGAATTTGCAGCAACGTTAACTGACTATAACCGACAAAAAAAACATATTGTTAACAACCCTTCTTTACCAGAGTAATTAAATTATGATCGCCTTAATCCAACGAGTAAAACAAGCTAGTGTTACAGTAGACAATATTATTATTGGGCAAATTAATCAGGGATTACTGATTTTACTCGGAATTGAGCAAGACGATGACGAACAAAAAGCAATTCGTTTATGTGACAAAGTTTTAGGTTATCGTATTTTCAGTGATAATGAAGGAAAAATGAATTTAAATGTTAACCAAGCTAATGGCGAAGTATTAGTTGTTTCTCAATTTACCCTAGCAGCAGACACTAAAAAAGGGATGCGACCAAGCTTTACAAAAGGCGCTAAACCCGATGAAGCAAATAGGCTTTACCAGTTTTTTGTAGAACAATGCCAACAAAAAATAACAACTCAAACTGGCCGATTTGCAGCCAACATGCAAGTATCATTGATTAATGATGGTCCTGTAACATTTTGGCTACAAGTTTAGTCATATGATTAAAATCATATTCAGATAATATTCCGCAAGTTTTACCAATTATTTAATATTTGGTATTATAAGATCCTATCTAGATAGGTTATTGTTAAATAAATCTAGCAACAACCTAACAAAATTTGATCATAAAATGCGACTAACCTTTATTAGTCATCAATCGTTAAATTTCGAGTAGTTAAATCAAATGGAGTTAACTGGTAAACATAATAGTTGAGCCAATTACTAAATAATAGGTAAGCGTGGCTACGCCATGTGGCTTTTGGTGTTAAATGAGGATTATTATCAGGAAAATAATTATATGGCATATCAGGATGAATACCTGCATTTAAGTCTCGATAATATTCATTTGCCAATGTTGAAGAATCATATTCAGGATGACCTGTTACAAACACCATCCGCTTATCAACTGTAGTCATTAAATAAGGACCGGTAATATCAGACTCAGCTAAAATAGTTAAATCTGTATATGTTTTTATTTTATCAATTGGAAAATCAGCATAACGAGAATGGGGAGCCCAAAAGGTATCATCAAAACCGCGTGTTAAAATCGCATTAGATTGCACAATATGATGCTGAAAAACACCCGATAACTTTTGCGTGCGAGTAAATTTTGGTAAATCATATAAAACATTCAAAGCAGCTTGAACACCCCAACAAACAAACATAGTTGAAGTAACATGATCCTTTGCCCAAGTAATAATTTCGGCTAACTTAGACCAATACACAACATCGGAAAAGGCCACTTTCCCTAGTGGCGCACCTGTTATAATTAACCCATCAAAATTTTGCTCACAAATATCATCAAAATCACAATAAAAACTATTTAAATGTTCAATAGGCGTATTTTTAGACTCTCGCTGATCAATACGTAATAACTGAATATCAACTTGTAAAGACGAATTAGAAAGTAAGCGTAAAAATTGGTTTTCTGTTTCGATTTTTTTAGGCATTAAATTTAAAAAAAGAAGCTTAAGAGGTCGAATTTCTTGGGTATTAGCACGCGATGAAGTCATAACAAATACATTCTCATTACGTAATACATCAACCGCAGGTAATGAGTCAGGAATACAAATAGGCATAACAAAAACTCCTAAATCGGTAAGTCATTTTTAAACATCAAAATAGACGTCTAGAAATCTATATAGCTAAATATAGTATCTTTTAATTTATTTGTCGAGATTTTTTATTTAACAAAATCATCAGAATAATCAAATTACAAATTGACGAACATTCTAAAGAAATGTGTATTGCTTCATGCAAAAATCAAAATAATTCGGATAGATTTGTTAATTAAAAAGTACGAGTATCGGTACGCCAAGTATCTGCGGTAAGCGCTTCACCAAAATAGCTATTGATTAATTTTTGGGTAATATCACTCAGCGGTGAAGCTAATACTTCAGCGGTATTACCATATTCAACCAATTCGCCATTATGCATAACTAAAATTTCATCGCTGATATGTTTCATCATCCCAATATCTTGGGTAACATATACATAAGAGATATTTTGTTCAGCTTGTAACATCAGCATTAAATTGACAATTTGCGAACGCATCGAAATATCAAGTGCAGCTAATGCTTCATCTAAAATTATCACTTTGGGTTTTAAAATCAATGCCCGAGCTAATGCCACACGCTGCTTTTGCCCCGCCGCCATCACTGAAGGATAATAAGAGGCATGTTCAGGTAACAATCCAACTTGCTTCAATACATCTCTTATTAACTTCTCACGTTCATGAGCATCATAATTAGCATTACATTTTAATGGAATTTCAAGCAATTGCCCAATACGTAATCTTGGATCAAATGAACTTTCTACATGCTGAAATATCATACGAATTAGTTGACAGCGTGAGCTATAATCGCCGTATTGAACTTTATTACCGTCAATCCAAATATCTCCACTATCAGGCTTTATCATACCAACTAACATTTTTGCGAGTGTCGATTTGCCTGAACCATTTTGCCCGATAATTGCAAGCGTTTTACCTTCATTAAGAGAAAACGATAATGGCTTCACCGCATTAATGTATAAATGTCCCAGAAAACCTTTAGGAATTTTAAATTGCTTAGATAAGTTACGCACTCTTAATATTGGATTCATCGTATATTCCTATTATTTATGGCTACTCATCAGTATTTAACGGAAAATGACAGGCTACGAAATGATCTTTTATCGGTATCAATTCTGGTGCCAAAATACATTTTTTCTGAGCATATGGACAACGAGGTCCTAATCGACAACCTATTGGTAGGTGTTCTAATGATGGGATCACTCCAGGCAAAGTATTTAACGGACTTTTATGCGGCATCGCTTTACCAAAATCAGGAATTGCATAAATTAGCGCCTGAGTATAAGGATGATAAGGAGATTTAATTAAATCTTTACTATCAGCAACTTCAACTGTCTGTCCACAATATAAAACATTGATACGATCAGTCCATCTGGTAACCATTTGCAGATCATGGCTAATAAACAAGATAGTGGTACCCAAATTTTGGTTCATACTAGCTAATAACCTAAAAATTTGTGCTTCAGTAGTTGCTTCCATTGCATTTGTCGGTTCATCTGCAATAAGTAGCTTAGGCTGATTAGCCAATGCAATTGTAATCATGACTTTTTGACATTCACCTTCAGTCAATTCAAACGGATAAGATTTTAATATCTCCTTATGATTCTTAATTCCTACCCGATGCAATAACTCAATCGCTCGATGTTTACGCCAAAATAACCTTTGCCACCAATGCCCCTTAAATGTCCTTCTTGGAATTGCACTAATTAACTGTTGCCCTACTTTCATGGAAGGATCTAAGCAAGATTGTGGTTCTTGGAATATCATCGATATATTGGCACTAATGACTTTTCGACGCTGTCTAGGAGTGAGCTTAAGTAAATCAATGTCATTAAAATAAAATCGATCAGCTGAAATCTTCCAATTATGATTAGTCACGCCTAAAATAGCTTTGGCGATAAGGCTTTTTCCTGATCCTGATTCACCAACTAAACCTCGAATTTCGCCTTCAGACAATTTCAAATTAACACGGTCAATGGCCCGCAAAAGACCATCTGGCGTAATAAACTCAATGGTTAAATTTCGAATATCTAATAGTGCCATAATTAGGTTCCTGCTCGACGGCCATACAATCCAAAATTAAACAAATAAACAAAAATAATTGTAGCAGACACCGCAATTCCAGGAGATAAAAAGGCTAAGTAATTAGTTGCAATAATATCTTTCATTTGAAACATCATCATACCTAAATCAGGTCGAGAAGCATCATTAGCAAAACCTAAAAAAGTTATCATGGTAATAGATAAAATAATTGATCCAAATAATGAAACAATTTCGCTTAAATAAACAGGCAAAATATTAGGTAAAATATAATGATTTAAAATTGAAAATGATGATAAACCATCAAGTCTATAAGCTGTAATATAAGTTTTATTCCACTCATTGATAATGTTTTGATGGATATTGTAAATAAATCGCGGTGTATAAGATAATCCAATTACCAACAACATATTAGTAATATCATCTCCTAACAATAAACTAATTACAATCACACCAAGTAGTGGTGGCACAACCATACAAAATTTAAAAATAAATAATACAAAAGGCCGTATCAACGAAACAAAAAACATTAAATAATTAATTAGCCCGCCAATAACAACCACATAAAACACCGTTTTTAAGGTCATTGATATAGTTGAACGGTAACCAATGAGTAAATAACCAAAAATATCTTGCCCTTTAGCATTTGTCCCTAATATATGATTGATATCACCATTAGGCCACCAAGCTGGAGGCAATAAAGCTGGATAGCTAGGCTGTAAATGAGCATGAAAGAACCATTTGGTTGATAATGCCACAAAGGCGAGCGCCAATATGCCATAAAAGCCAACAACTAAGTAAAGATTACTATGCAACCGATTAAAACTTAAATTTACGTTTTTAAGCAATCTTGCTCGCCTAGACATAATGTTCCTTATGACGCAAAGGATAAATAACTACCGCCGAAATTTCGCCCAATAACGTTAACAAACTGATAACTGTGCCACAGGCTAAAATGGCAATAGAAATAACAAAATAATTATTATGATGATAAGCGATCATCACCCATTGCCCTAATCCTACTCGATTAAATAAAATTTCAATTACCATAGTTGAAAACAGTAGTGTTGTCGTATTATAAGTCAGCTGTGGAATAGTTGCAGGAATGGAATTAGGTAATAAATGGCGGCGTAAAATTTTAAACGGTGATCGCTCACGAATAATCGCCATTTTAATAAAATTTTGTCGTGATGTATTTCTTACATTCTGGCTAACTAGTTGAATAGTCATAATGCATGGTTGAATAGCTAAAATAATGATCGGCAAAAACAAATAGTGAAGTTGATCAAATATCATATGCCATTTATCTGTTTTTGATGAAATTAAAAGATCCAATAACGAAGTTCCAGCTACTGATGGCGATACATTAAAATTCATCGATATCGACCAAGTTGGCGATAACCAATACATCACGATAATAACAAGCATAACGATAGGACAAGAATATAATAATAAAGCCCCTAAACGAATCGTACTATTTAACCAATTAATATTGCTTAAACCAAGAAACACACCTAAAGGTAACCCAATAAATAATGCAACTAATAAAGCAAGAATGCACAGTTCAAATGTCGCTAATAATGTATGAAAAAACGGTACTGTTTCCCCTGTTAATAATCTAAATTGACCTTGTAGCAACTGCTTAAAAAAAGCATTATAGGCATCAATAAAATTTAAATTGTGAAAGTTAGACATTGAATGAGGGGTAAAATAAACTAAATAGAAGCTAATCTGAGCTAGTACGCAGATAATAAATAAAAACGTAACTACTTTCTTGAAAATATAGATAATCATTGTTTATCTTTATTGATATGATAAATAAACAAAACACGGCAACATAAAAATATCACCGTGTTTTGATTTATCTATTGATTAATCCGGTATCACCGGTTTACTTGCTGCGGCATATGCATGATCTTGCGCACTTAAACCACCAGCATTACCTTTACCTTCAAAACAATAATCTGATTCTTCTCGTGGTTTTACCCCAATATCAGAAGCCACATATTCTGGTGCGGGAGCTTTAGCCATTGCTGATGAAGAATAACCTATTGATTTAAAATCATTAACTCCTAAATTTACCTCGTTGCTATTTTTTTCGCCATTTTTAAGATCTTCTTGAGCATTTGTAGAATTATTAAACACTTCATCAACTATGACAATATCAGCGCTGTGGCTATTTACGTCCTCTTCATTTTTGACAATAACAGGAAGTAAAAGTGAAGGGATAACAGGTGTCACTATATTTGGGACACCGTTTGTTACTTGACTGTAATCAACAACAACGCGACCTAATGCTAATTCTAATGATGCTGCAGCAAACTCTAATGGCATTGGTGACTGTTTTAGCTCTACACTACGAACACGGCGTTTATTACGCTGGCCATTCATTCGTAAATGTCTTGATGTTCGACGCTGACGTTTTGGTTGAGCTTCAGATACAATATTGTCTTGAGTTTGTTTAGAAACAATAATTGGTACCAATAAAGAAGGAATAATTACTCTTTCTTCTTGAGCTTGCACTGTTGTATCGGTATTTTTTACACGGACACTTTTAGCTAATGTGCGTTGTTGACGCCTTGGTTTAATTTCTCGTTGCTTTTGTTGTACTATTTCTTCAACAACTTTATCTGATTTTAGATTATTTGCTGAACTTGACGAATTAGTATTTGAAACACTATTTTGTTTAGCTCTACGATTATTATTTCTACTTTGCTCTTTAGCTTCATCAATATTACCCGTTGTTGTAACAACATTAGTGTTGTTAGTGGCACTATTGTTTCGGTTATTGCGCTGACGTCGATTATTTGAACGTTGATGATCTCGTCTTTTGGTTGTTTTTGGTTTAATTTTTGGTTCAGGTTCTGCTTTTTCTGTGACAAATAATTTACGTAATTTGCCTAATAACCCACCAAAAAAACCTTCTGACTTTTTGTTTTTTGAATCTGTTTTTTCTTTTGTAGCAACCGATACTTCAACTTTAGGGCCAGATAACACCGCTTGTTCAACAATCACTTCAATAGTTTGTTCTTCTTCCTCTTCTTCAAGTTCACGAATCAATTTTGGAAGATTATAACTCAGTACATCAGTTTCTTCGCCTCTACGCTTACGAATCACCTTATACAATGGGGTTTCCATCTCTTCATCGCTAGCAATCACAATTTTGACATCAGGATGCATACTTTCAATATTGGTGATAGCACGACGTTTTTCGTTGAGTAAATAGCTCGCAATAGGTACTGGAACGATAACATCAATTTGCACAGTATTATCTTTCATTGCTTCTTCTTGAATCAATCGAAGAATAGATAAAGACAATGAATTATTGTCCCGAACTGTACCTGTACCTTGACAACGAGGACAAATATGATGTGTTGCTTCGCGTAATGAAGGACTTAAACGTTGGCGCGACATTTCAAGTAAACCAAAACGTGAAATTCGCGTAGTTTGAATTCGTGCACGATCGGTTTTCATCGCTTCTTTTAAGCGATTTTCTACCTCACGTTGATTACGGACTGGTGTCATATCAATAAAATCGATAACAATCAAACCACCTAAATCGCGTAAGCGTAGTTGACGAGCTATTTCTTCGGCTGCTTCAAGGTTAGTATTAAATGCTGTTTCTTCAATATCACTACCACGAATGGATTTAGCCGAGTTAATATCAATTGCTGTAAGCGCTTCTGTGGCATCAATAACGATGGAACCACCAGAAGGTAAGCGAACTTCTCGCTGAAATGCCGATTCAATCTGCCCTTCAATTTGAAAATGATTAAATAATGGCACATCACCATCATAAAGCTTTAAGCGACTAATATACTCAACACGACCCAAATCAGCTAAACGTTTTTTAGCAATTTCAAGTACTTTAGGATTATCAATTAAAATATCGCCAACATCATCACGCAAATAATCACGAAATGCGCGAGTAATAATATCACTTTCTTTATGAATCAAGCTTGGTGCAGGATGTTTTTTGGCTTCGTTTTGAATTGCTGTCCAATAGTTAACTAATGCATCTAAATCTTGTTGCAACTCCTCTTGGCTTTTACCAACACCCGCCGTTCTAGCTATAACGCCCATGCCTCTTGGCTTTTCAATTGCATCAATAATACGCTTCAGATCTGCTCTTTCCTCACCTTCTATACGGCGCGAAACACCGCCAGCACGAGGATCATTAGGCATCAATACCAAATAGCTACCAGCTAAACTAATATAGGTAGTTAAAGCCGCACCTTTTTTGCCACGGATCTCTTTTTCGATTTGAATAAGAACTTCTTGACCTTCCTGTAGATGTTTAATACTACGGCGACCAGAAATATTAGATGGGAAATAGCTTTCAGCAATCTCTTTTAAAGGTAAAAAACCATCACGCTCACCACCATACGAAACAAAAGCGGCTTCTAAACTTGGATTGATTTTAGTGATTTTACCTTTATAAATATTCGCTTTTTTTTGTTCATGTCCAAGGCTTTCGATATCTAAATCATACAATCGTTGACCATCAACAAGCGCAACTCGCAGCTCTTCTTGCTGTGTTGCATTAATTAGCATTCTTTTCATTATTCTACACTCTTGATTAATCTTAATTCACAGTAGGTAGAATCTTATTATTGATAAGTGATTATTTTAACAATGATGAATAATGGTACTTAACTAAATATTGGTATACAGCATTCATTATTTTATTTATGTTATTTTTGTTATTATTTTATGTGAACCTGATACCGCTTACACAACATCAATATTATACATTAAGCAAAATGCTAAATTAAAAAGCACTAAATACTTTAAAAAAACCTAATTGTATAATTTATTGACACTATTAATATGGCTAATTTGCAAACCTATACCGGCTTTAGCAAATAAACTAAATCTTTATGTAATTGTTTAAAATAAACATATTATCTAATTATAATGACTCTACTTACGCTATTTTATTTTTACAAACTGTAATGTCTAACGCCATTGCTGCATTACAAGGATAAAAAATCCCTGCTTATTATTAACGTTTCAGCAAAGGATAGCAAGTAAATTAAGCGCACTATTTTACATCCAGCTAACGAGTTACTTCTTATTGTTTACACTGCACGATTAAAATAGCTCTCTAAGAACTCATAAGACGTTTTTTCTGAAATCACTTTATGCGGTTTAACCGTATGATAAAAATTAATCAAAACGTTTGAGCTTTTGTTTTCTCTATTTTGAATCGTTAAATATTGGTTGGTTATGCCGCATCTCCATTTAAAGTTCGTATCACTCTTTCGACTTTTCCATTAATTTCTGGGCAGGTGATTTTTGCTTGATATGCCGGTTATCACACATTTTATCTAAATAAATCAAGAAAGTAGAATTTTTGTTAAAAAGTTTCAGGAGCGTACTACGTTTATGTATAAAACTATAAAAATCAAATAGATATAAAATAGTGGATATTCTCTAGTTTGCCGCTTCGTTTGATTTTTCAGTAAAAGTAAATCTTTGGTATCAACCCGTAGTATTTTGCTTGGATAAGTTTTGTTATTGCCTTTAGCTTGCCCTTTTAATTTATCTTCAATTAAATTTTATATTTTATATCATGTATTTAACATTATAACGGATGGTTTTATAACGTTCATTTTTACTACTTAAAAGGACAAAAAACTTCCGTCGGCTTTTTTAGCACGTTATAAATGATCTAGCAACCATAATGCGCTGATCCAAATAAATAACAGTTACTTTTCTTTATGATATCATCGCCCTATCGCTTGTCTACGATAAGGTGTTAATAAACTGGTGCACCTTTTATCTTAATTAGTATAATAACTATTAATAAAAGCAATAAGAGACAAAATCACCTTATGGATATCCAAGATAAAACTGCCCTAATTGATTTTACTTCGCGTTGGATCGAGCAATTTGACAATGCACCACAAAGTGAAGAACTACACGCTATACCTTCACCTTGCATTCTAAAAACGGAACAATTAACTGTATATTGGCAACCTTTTTTATTAACGCCACCAAGATCCTTAACTATCGTTGAACAACTTGTTGGCATTACGCTACACCCTAGTAGCCATGTTTTTTATGGCACACAATATGCAGGCAATATGACAGCTAAGTTTAACAACATTAATTTAGTTTTAATTCAGCCTTGGAATGATGATGATTTTTCAAATTTAGAACAAAATTTAATTGCTCATCTATCACAACAAAAAAAGTTACGGCGTACACCAACGGTATTTATTGCCTCGACTGATGAAAGTACCGAAATCATTAGCTTAAATAACCTAACAGGTGAAGTGGTAAAAGAAGATCTTATTACTGGAGAGTTAACAGTATTAGGAGATGATTTACCACAATTTTTACAGCAACTTGTTGCAAATTGTTAAAAAATAGCATGCTAAAAAATAAGGATAATTTATTTAAAATTTTTTTAATAGATTGTCATTATCAAAATTGTAACTTACAAAATAATGTGTATATAATGCGCTAAAAGTCATTAGATCAGATAGGTGAATTATGTTTGAATATTTAACAGCAGCTCCAGCCGATCCCATTTTAGGACTAGCCGATCTTTACAACAACGACGAACGCGCCAATAAAATCAATCTTAGCGTGGGCGTGTATAAAGATGAAACGACCAAAACACCTATTTTAGAAAGTGTAAAAAAAGCCGAACACTTTTTATTAACTAATGAAATATCAAAAAGTTACTTACCAATTGATGGTGACATTGCATTTAATATAGCAACCCAACAGCTACTTTTGGGTCACGAAAATGAGCGAGCAAGAACAGCTCAAGCGCCAGGTGGAACAGGTGCTTTACGCATAATGGCAGACTTTTTAGCTCGCAAAACAAAGGTAAAACGTGTTTGGATAAGCAACCCTTCTTGGCCAAATCACCGTAGTGTATTTCAAACAGCAGGGCTTGAAGTTCGTGAATATCAATATTACAACCCTGAAACTCACAGCCTTAATTTTGATGCCATGATGAACGATTTAAGCCTTGTTACTACAGGTGAGGCAGTGCTATTCCACGGCTGTTGTCACAACCCAACAGGTATTGATCTAACACCTGAGCAATGGCAATCTATCTCGGATCTAGCCTTAAAAAATGGTTGGCTACCATTATTTGACCTTGCTTATCAAGGTTTTGGACAAGGTATAGAAGAAGACGTCTACGGCTTAAGACTCTTTGCTCAAAATCAACCTGAATTACTCATTGCCAGTTCCTATTCCAAAAACTTTGGTCTTTATAACGAACGTGTTGGCGCGTTTACTTTAATTGCTACCAATAGTGAAATTGCCGATCGAGCCTTTAGCCAAGTAAAAACGATTATTCGGGCTAACTATTCTAATCCTCCTGCCCATGGTGCTAAAATCGTCTCTCACATTTTAAATAATGAAGAACTAAAAGAAGAATGGATTAATGAATTAACCAATATGCGCCAACGCATTCACCGTATGCGCCAACTATTTGTTAAAACCTTACAAGATAAAGGGGCTAGTCAAGATTTTAGCTTTATTGTTAAACAAAATGGCATGTTTTCATTTAGTGGTCTAAATGAAGAACAAGTACTCAAATTACGCAACGACTATGGTATCTATATTGTTAACTCAGGACGGATTAATGTTGCTGGTATGACATTAGATAATATGTCTAGACTTTGCGAATCAATTGTTAAAGTACTATAAAAAATAAATATCAAATTAATCATCCTAAACTAACCAATAAACCACAGGCTTATTGGTTTTTTATGCCATTTATCATTGATTTAGATCCCTCCTAAAAACAATAACTAATAAAGCGATATAGTCTTTTTTACCAACGATGTTATATGTTAAAATTGTTATTATCAAACACCAATCATATCAAAAAATAAACGACTAATTATGTCTATTTGTTATATCGCCTTAGGCAGCAATCTTGAAGATCCATTAGCACAAGCTAATTGTGCAATAACAGCATTAAAGCAATTGCCTAACACAACATGTTTAGAAGTGTCACCTTTTTACCGCAGTAAACCACTTGGTCCACAAGATCAAAATGATTATCTTAATGCCGTTGTAAAAATTACAACAACCCTATCCCCGATTGAACTACTCGAAGCCCTACAAGCAATTGAAAAAGCCCAAGGTCGTGTGCGTAAAGAAAATCGATGGGGAGCAAGAACCTTAGATCTTGATATTTTACTGTATGATGATTTAGTGATCGAAAGCGAAAGACTAACAATCCCACACTACCATATGAAAAATCGAGAGTTTGTCCTCTACCCACTATTTGATATCAGCCCTGAACTTATTTTACCTGATAACGATAAGTTGTATGATTTAGTAACCAAATGCCCTAAAAATGGATTAGAAAAGTGGGATAAGTAATTATCTTTATTAATAACATACAGTTGTACTATTTTGCTTATTTATAGATTGAAAAAAGATAAAAAAAAATTTGCCAATAGCTAATTTATTGCTATAGTTTACCGCTTGCAAATAATCTGTACTTAAGGGGATTGCTGTGAAAAAGGAACAAAAATTAAATACATCTTCTCTTAGCCTGCTTTCAATTGCTGGGCTTGAGCCTTATAAAGAGGCAAAAGGCGAGGAGTACATGAACCCTAAGCAATTGAAACATTTTAAACTTATTTTAGAAGCTTGGCTAACACAGCTACAAGGTGAAATGGGAAAAACAGTTACGCATATGCAAGATGAAGCAGCGAACTTTCCAGATCCGGCTGACCGAGCAACACAAGAAGAAGAATTCAGCCTTGAATTACGCGCTCGAGATAGAGAAAGAAGGCTCATCAAAAAAATCGAAAAAACGTTAAAGAAAATTGAATCAGACGATTTTGGTTATTGTGAATCTTGTGGAGTTGAAATTGGGATTCGCCGTTTAGAAGCAAGACCAACAGCCGATTTATGTATCGATTGTAAAACGCTTGCAGAACTTCGCGAAAAACAAATGGGTATGTGATCCCAGTTTTATCTATCATTCCAAATCAGACCTATGCATTATATCGGTCGTTTTGCCCCTTCACCATCAGGACCATTACATTTTGGTTCGTTGGTAACGGCTATTGGTAGTTATCTCCAAGCTAAATCTTGTCGTGGTAAATGGCTTGTCCGTATCGAAGATATCGACCCACCACGAGAAGTCAAAGGGGCATCATCACTTATATTAAAAACGCTTGAAGCACTTAATTTATATTGGGATGATACAATCTTATATCAATCATCTTGCTGTGAGCGTTACCGTACTGTTTTAAAAACACTAATAGATAAACAACAAGCCTATTATTGTGACTGTACTAGACAACGAATTCAAAACCTAACAAATGGTATTTACGATAACTTTTGTCGTGAACGACATTTATCTATCAATAATAGGCAACAAGTTGCTATACGTTTAAAACAAAATCATCCTATTTTTCAATTTAAAGATCAGATTCGTGGCTTACAAACAATTGAAAAAGCTAGCGCACAAGAAGATTTTATTATTCACCGCAAAGACGGCTTATTTGCCTATAACTTAGTGGTAGTTTTAGACGATCATGAACAAGGAATTACCGAAATTGTTCGTGGCGCAGATCTTTTACCCGTTACTGCTAAACAAATATCACTATATCAACTGCTTGGTTTTTCTGTACCAAATTACTGCCATTTACCACTAGTATTAGATAAAAATGGCAATAAACTATCAAAACAAAATCATGCTAGCCCGATTGATTTAAACAATTTTAAAGCGTTAACCGTCCAGGCTTTACAGTTTCTAGGACAATATGTGCCAGAAGATTGGCAAGACGCCACTCAAAAACAGTTACTAGATTGGGCTATACAACATTGGCAAATTGACAATGTCCCAAAACACAACAGCCAATTATCCACCGATATAAGATAAATTAGGGGTTATCCCTACACGATGATCATGTAACAAATGCTTTTCTGGTTTAATCATTAATGAAGCAAGAATTCTTGCTTTTAATTGTTGTTTCTGTTCTGAGCTTCCCAACAAATCACGTAAATCAACCGCCGCATCACCAAATAGGCAGTAATGTAATTTACCGATAGATGATACACGTAATCGATTGCAACTTTTACAAAAATCTTTTGAATAGGGCATAATCAAACCAATTTTTCCTTGATAATCGCTGTGCACATAAATCTTAGCAGGACCTGATAATGGTTTTTTGGGTTGTAACTCCCACCCCTGCGCAATTAATTGTGTTTCAATAAAACTACCAGACAAGTGATAACGATTGAATATATCATTGCTTTCGCCTGTTTCCATAAGTTCAATAAAACGCAACTCTACTGGAATATCTTTAATCCATAACAAATAATCATTTAAATTATCATTTATGTTTTTCATCAAAACAGTATTAATTTTGACTTTCTTTATACCTACTTCTAACGATTTATCAACACACTGCAGTAATTCTTTAAGCTTATCTTGGCCAGTAATTAATTTGAATAAATGGGGAGTAAAACTATCAATACTAATATTAATCGCATTTAAACCAGCTTGATGCCAATGGTGAATATTTTTTAATAAACGCGAACCATTGGTCGTAATAGCGAGTTCTTTCACACTGGGATAGGAAGATATGAGCGATAAGATATCAATAAAATCGCGACGCAAAGTAGGTTCGCCACCGGTTAATCGAATTTTGCGTACACCAAGATCAGTAAATGTTGCCACAACATGATTAATTTCATTGAGCGACAAAAATTTATGTTCCTTGTTAGGCTGATAACCACTTGGTAAACAGTACTGACACTGAAAATTACACAGCTCGGTAATCGACAAACGCAGATATTGAAATCGACGCTGATAATTATCAACTAATTGCATATATACATTAAACACCTTATCCAAATCGGGAAGCATAACCATTTCTGCGTTATACCGCAGCTAATCCACCATATGAAAATATCACTTAGGTAAAAAAGCTTCAGAGTTTGGCTCAGTCTAGCATAGGCTTTATTCTTTGACTATGAGCAAAATGATTTTTATAACCTGCCTCCTCTCCAATTAATAGAAACTTATTTATAGGAAATTTATTTACATTATGTTAATTTCTGCTAATCTTGTTCAATTAGATTGACTATTTTATGATACTAATCAATATATAATAACTGAGGAATAGGTATAAATTTATGGCATAATAGATATATGTAATGGAATATAAGTTATATAAAGTGAGTCAATTTTAAATAAACACTAATAATAAAAGCTCCATGACAAATAACATCGATTTTGCAATAAATTGACCAATAATGAAGAATGAAAAAGGCATTTGTTTTTTTATTAGGCTGTGAAGATTCAAATCTAAAATCTATTGATAATACATTATTGGAAAACATAAAGACATATTATATTCAAAAGATTCCAAATAAAGTTAACCAAATCTGTTTTTATTTAGGAAATATCTTATTTCCTTATCAAACTAAACAATTAACCTATCCTAAACAATCTCTAACAAAAGTATGGGTAAATAATCAACTTAATCGACATTTGGATCTATTTACCCGACTTATATTTAATCGCAAAACAATCCTATTTTATAACAATCAATTATTATGAATAATAAAATAATAAAATCTGCCCGATATCTAACAAATTTAAGCTTAATTTTATTCCCTATCTTAGCATTCTCTGATGATGCTAGTCGCTATATTACTTATAACAATCTACTCTTTGATCGTGATGGCACTGTTATTATTGATAACAGCCAAGAAATTGACTCAATAAAATACCAAGATCATTATTGGATTGTGCAGTTACATACTAATTACAATGAATATAACTACAGTAATATAAATAATATAGATAACTTTAAATTTTCTTTTGAAAAAAAAGGCGATATATTAAAATTTAAAATCCCAAAAAACTTAACTTATTTAGGCGCCGAACGAATAGCCTATTATTACGGAGATACAGATTTATCAGTTGTCATTGATACCGATGGTAATTTAATTACACCAAAAGGA
The DNA here is from genome assembly GCF_900094935.1 of Gilliamella intestini. GTDB lineage: Bacteria > Pseudomonadota > Gammaproteobacteria > Enterobacterales > Orbaceae > Gilliamella > Gilliamella intestini. Next base: position 33,401 of record NZ_FMBA01000011.1, on the reverse strand, counting down.
ATTTATTATAAAAAAATCAATCCGTTCATTGATGGTTATGCAAAAGTTACTACTAAAAATGATGAGATTGGTTATTTAAATCTACAAGGTGAATTTTTCAAAAAACTTCCCCCAAAAGCGCAAATACAAAAATCTCAATCCCAAACAAATTTAAATTCACAATGCAAAATAATCACATCTGATAAAATCATGCAGCTATGTAAAAAAAATAATAGCCAATATTTAATTAATAGCAAAACAGGCAAAGAAACCGATGTTGGATCTAATGCATGGGATACTAATCGAGATAATGATTATAAAAACAATCTTTCCGCTGGTTATTTTTGGATAGGCAATTATCAAGATAGTTATCGTATTTATCAATTATATGACTATGATGGGAAAATGCATTATGAAAATCAGTTTGATAGCATTTCTCCTTTATATGGTACAGTAAGTTGGGTAAAAAATAATTATAATTCTAAAAAATATCACCTTATTGATATTAAGGGTAAAACACTTGGTGAATATGATTATTATACAGTTAAAGATGTTGGCAAGGAAAAACTTTATTATGCCCAAAAAACCACACAAAAAAATCAAAGTGAGGATAAAAAAGATTTATTAACGATTTTGGATATAAATGGTAATATTTTATTTTATGAAGATATCGTCGGTCAGGCACAATACAAATTTTGTAACCGTAATTTTAAAGTATTAAAAAATAAGGAAAATAAAATAGTTTGGCCAACAGACTTAGAGCGAGAATGTCTTTTAGATCGTTATATTGAATCGGCAAAAACAGATAAAAATGGCTATCTAGACAAAAAAAACAAAGATATTAAAATACCACAAGATAAAATTCCTGAAATCAGCCGTTATTTTACACAAATCCAATCAAACAAAAATACAAGTCATTTTGCATTCAATCAGAGTGAGATTTATCTTGCAGGGCCTACTACAACTAAAATCGAAAATATTGCAGAACTAAATATACCTGAAGGGTATATATATAGTGAACAATACCTGTTAACTAATGCAGCATTTTGTGATAGGTTTGTTATGCCTGCTTATGACAATAAAAACCGATTATGCATAAATGTTTATAAAGTAGGATTTATTGACTTACTTGAAGTCAATAAATTATTTGACGACAAGACTAAAATCGAAAAATTAAAAACAAAAATTGCTGCAGAGGTAGAAAATTACAAAGCATATAATGACTATTTAAAATTTGAATGGTTAATCGACCCTGAATTTGATTTTGAAAACCAGAGTTTAAAATTCGGTTATCGATATCATGTAGCATCAAGTACTACAAATAGAACAAGCCAAATTATCGAATATATAAAATTTGCCAAAGACCACATCATCGTGATGAAAAACGACTATCACGATGATTATAACGATTTTAAACCGATGGAGTTTGATTGGCTTAATCATATTAAGGTTTTTGAAAAAGTCGATATCAACTTGCGCTATCCTTGTAGTAAATTATCACTAAAAGACTCAGCATTATCTGCCAGTCAATTTACTTATTTAGATAAAGAATTTTGTTTTCCACTACCAATAACTAGTTTACTTAATATCGATCGCTTTCAGCCCAAATTAAACGGTTACTATCAGTTATTCTCTTTCGAAGAAAACATGTACCAGATAAAGGATGGCAAAACCTTATGGAAATAAAAAAATATTCACTTAGTGTTATGGCAACAATAATCGCACTTACACTCACTGGATGTGATATCAAGCCGCAACAAAAACAGTCTGTGACTTTTAATTTAACTGAACAACAATGGCAAAACGAAATACAACAGCGTTTTGATACCATTAATGGCAATGGTGAACCGATAAATTGCATATTGCTACTAAAAACAAATCCGCCTTATTACATATTTGACCGATACAAAAACAGTAACGAATTTAAGCTATTACAAAGGTTAACAGAAGCGGGCTTGCTAACGGAACAAATTGACATCTACAAAAATAGCCAAGATAAAAATGTTTATATCTATAACCTTACCGAAGAAGGGAAAAAACACCATAGAATCTGGCCTAACATAAGTCAGTCAGGTTTTTGCCTTGGCAAGGTGATTGTCAAATCGATAACCCAAATAACGCCGCATAACAGTTATGTTGAAATTAAATATCAGTATATTATTGATAAATTGCCGCCAAAATTAGAGCCACAAAATCAATTAAAAACCAATACCGCAAGGTTTAGTTACGACGAGCAAACAAAACAGCTCTACAGTGAATGGGGTATTGGTTTAATTGTTAATATGTAGGAATTAATCATCATGAATTTAAAATACCCACTTATCGCTACTTTCAGTTTATTGCTATTGGGTTGCGACAATACAAATTATGAAAAATCGCTACAGAATACTTTAAGCAGACAAGACAACCAAGCACTGTGTTATTTCTTGCCAAATAAGCAGAACCTCTTGCCTGCGGACATATTTTTCGATAAACCAACTGAAATACTCGACCTATTTGTCGAACTCAAATTCTTAGAAACAAGCAACATCAAAGCCAACTTTATCGACAAAAATAACACGATCGAAATCGAAGGAGTAAGGTACAAACTAACCGAAGAAGGTAAACAGTATTTTATCGACAACAAAGGGGCATTCTGCTTTGGTAGTATCATTGTGGATAAAATCAATGACACGTACAATATCAAGATAAACTACGTCTATACCGTCAAGAACGGAAAGTGGATCGACTATAACTACCATTACACCAACATCCCCAACTGGGCAAAGGACAAACGATTACAACAGTACTATAATCACACAATCTCGCTCAATAACGAAGTGCTTCTTGACGCAAGAGCAACGTATTACAGCTCAGATGGAAGTTTTGATACAGGTATTAAGAAGAATAAGGTGATTACATTTAAGGATTAAAAAAGATGAACAAAAACATAAATAAAATTATTACTTTTTCTGAATTTTTTGATAGGTAATTAGCTTTCTTGAATAAAAAATTCTCTCACAAATCCACCCCTAGGTTATGCTGTTTGTCTTTTTCGGCACCAGAATGTGCCAATAACAAGCGAATTCACTTCAAATTTTCTTGGTTCGGACAAGATCTTTGTAGCTATTCTCATCACTTAAAGCCAAAACGTCCGAAATCACAATACCAAATTCAATCAATACACCAAACAACTAACCATTATTATCCATACAGGTAAATAATTAATAGTTGTTTCTTTCAAGAAGCAAAATCCATTAACTATGAATTTGTATTTGAATTGATTACATTTATTCGCTTTACTTATTCAATCGATTTAAGTATATAATAATCTTTTTATTGATAAAAATGTTATATTGAGGTTGCGATGATTACCCATATTAGCCCATTAGGATCAATGGATTTACTTGCTCAGGCAGAAGTCGATATTCTGAAAAAATCTGCCAATAGCGAACTTTATAAATTATATAGAAATTGTTCGTTAGCAACACTAAATGCAGGTAGTAAAACCGATAATACGAAAGATCTGTTAGATAGATTCCAGTCTTTCGAAATTAATGTGATTAGTAAAGAACGAGGCGTCAAGTTAGAGTTGGTTAATGCTCCAGAAAGCGCTTTTGTTGATGGTCGAATTATTCGTTCAATTCAAGCTAATTTGTTTGCAGTGTTACGCGATATCCTTTTTTTAAATAGTCAAATCAGTGCAGTTAAAGAGCTTATTTCCGATTTCAAATTTGAAAGGGATCATTCATTTTATATTACCAACCTTGTTTTTTCTATTTTACGCAATGCCAATGCACTCCATGTAGGTGAAGAGCCAAACTTGGTTGTCTGCTGGGGTGGACATTCGATTAACGAAAATGAATATTACTATGCCCGTCAAGTAGGTATGCAACTGGGCTTACGAGAGTTAAATATTTGCACAGGTTGTGGTCCAGGTGTGATGGAAGCACCTATGAAAGGAGCGGCAGTAGGTCATGCACAGCAGCGTTATAAAGAAAGCCGTTTTATTGGCATGACCGAACCGTCAATTATTGCAGCAGAACCGCCCAATGCATTAGTCAATGAATTGATTATTATGCCCGATATCGAAAAACGACTTGAAGCGTTTGTTCGAATGGCTCATGGCATTATTATCTTCCCTGGTGGACCGGGAACCGCCGAGGAGTTGCTTTATATTCTGGGTATTTTATTAAACCCTGCAAATAAACACCAAACACTACCTCTTATTCTGACTGGACCTAAAGAGTGCGAAGATTATTTTGCTTCAATAGATAATTTTATTCGTAGCACATTAGGTGATGAGGCAACTAAGCTTTATCAAATTGTGATTGATTCGCCGGAACAAGTCGCTCGTATTATGAAAGAAGGAGTTAAGCATGTTAAAGCTTCACGCTTAAAAACAGGTGATGCTTATGGGTTTAATTGGCTATTAAAAATTGATGAATCATTACAACATACTTTCGAACCTACTCACGCTAATATGGCATCATTAAATCTTCATCGTGAGCAACCTGTCGAACTGTTAGCCGCTGATTTACGTCGTGCGTTTTCTGGTATTGTTGCTGGAAATGTTAAAGAGTTTGGTATGAAGCAAATTGCGGAAAATGGTCGATACAAATTACAAGGCGATATTGAAATTATGCAGCAACTTGATAATCTATTGCGTAGCTTTGTTAAACAAAACCGAATGAAATTACCAGGAGGCAGCGCTTATCAACCTTGTTATGAAATTTGTTATTAAATAATAATATTAACCCTTTTAACAAAAATTGAATCCAACTTTAATCCGCCGATAATCTTATTGGCGGATTAATTTTAACTATTACTCTTTTATACGGTTTTTAAAAATCACCTAAAATATCTAGTGCTTCTGACACTTTTTTAACTGCAAAAATCTGCATATTTTCGGGCTTCTTCTTCGGCATATTGGCAATAGGTACGATTGCTTTTTTAAAACCATGTTTAGCCGCTTCAGAGATACGTTCTTGTCCGCTCGGTACTGGGCGAATTTCGCCACCCAGTCCAATCTCGCCAAAAATAACGATATCTTGCGGTAAAGGACGATTACGAAAACTAGATACTAAAGCCGAAATTAATGCCAAATCTGCACTGGTTTCGGTAACTTTAACACCACCAACAACATTAACAAAAATATCTTGATCGGCCATTTGTAGCCCACCATGCCTGTGTAATACCGCAAGTAATAATGCAAGTCGGTTTTGATCTAATCCGACTGTTACACGTCGTGGATTACCATACATAGAGTGATCAACAAGAGCTTGAATTTCAACCAGTAATGGACGTGTTCCTTCCCACAATACCATTATCGAACTACCCGGTAGCATTTCATCACCACGGCTTAAAAAGATGGCAGATGGATTGCTGACCTCTTTTAGACCTTGTTCAGTCATAGCAAACACTCCAAGTTCATTCACGGCACCAAAACGGTTTTTATGGCTTCGTAACGTTCTAAAACGTGAATCTCCATCACCATCTAATAAGACAGAACAGTCAATGCAATGTTCAAGCACTTTCGGCCCTGCGAGTGAGCCATCTTTGGTGACATGTCCAACCATAATAATAGCAATGCCTTTAGTTTTGGCAAAACGTGTTAAATAAGCTGCTGTTTCACGCACTTGCGCAACACTGCCGGGGGACGATTGGATATCAGTTAAGTGCATAACTTGAATTGAGTCAATCACCATCAGTTTAGGTTGCGATTGATCGGCAAGTAAGCATATTTGTTCAATGCTTGTTTCAGATAGCATATTGATATTATCAGCGGGTAACCCTAAACGATGGGCACGCATCGCCACTTGTTGGAGCGATTCTTCACCAGTAACATAAAGTGTATTCATTTGCGAAGAGAGCTTACTCATGGTTTGCAGTAACAGTGTACTTTTACCTGCCCCGGGATTTCCCCCTATGAGAATGGCACTTCCCGGTACGACACCACCGCCAAGCACACGATCAAATTCTGAAAAACCGGTTGAAAATCTTGGCAGAGCCTCTAAACTGATTTCGGACAATTTTTGAATTTTAGCTTGCCCAATCACGCTACCTGCATAACCCGTTAATCTATCATTACGTGAAGAGGTGCTTGCAAGCCTAACTTCTGTAATGGTGTTCCAAGCATGACATGAGCTACATTGCCCTTGCCAACGCGGGTAATCTGCTCCGCAATCATTACAAACATAAGCACGTTTTACTGCTTTTGCCAATTTAATCTCCTAACCTTCGCTTAATAAACTGGTTGATAAAATGCACCATAATCCAGTTAAATCAGCATAATTAATACTAATTCGTGCCTTTTCGACAACTTTAGGCTTACCATGATAAGCAACGCCTAGACCAGCAATACGAATCATCATCAAATCATTGGCTCCATCACCAATTGCGACAGTTTGTTCAATGGGAATTTCCAATGAGGCTGCTAATTGTTGTAATGTCCTTGCTTTATATTTTGCATCAACAATTTGACCAGAAACTTTACCGGTTAATTTACCATGTTTGATTTCTAATTCATTAGCATAAACGTCAACTAATTTTAACTTTTGCTTTAAATGATCCGCAAAATAGGTAAAACCGCCTGAGGCAATAGCTACATGCCAATTTTTTTTATGCAGTTCTTTTACTAAATAAGTAAGCCCAGGAGTAAGTGGTAAATTATCTTTAACTTGATCTAAAATAGCTTGATGCGCCCCTTTTAAGGTTGCCACACGTTTTCGCAAACTCGTAGCAAAATCAAGTTCACCTCGCATCGCTTGTTCAGTTACCGCTGCAACTTGCTCACCAACACCCTGCAATTTAGCAAGCTCATCAATACATTCAATACCGATCGCCGTCGAATCCATATCCATAACCAATAATCCAGGTGATCGTAGCGTGGGTAAATTATCGATTGGGGCAACATCAATACCTAATGCTAATGATATCGATTTAGCTTTTTTAGGTATCACCCCGGCAATACGAACAATCTGATAAGTTTTGATTTTCCATGATGAAACAATCACCATTGGCATAGCAAGTTGATCTTGGAATTTTGATAAGACTGTTTTATTTAACTTTTTACCATAAATAATCCAGCCTGTTTTACCTGCATTATAATCTAAAGGAACCACTTCACAGCCATTTAATGACAGCGGTAAACCTTGCCAATGTTGGATATTTTCAGGTAAATCATTGTAGGTGAGAGTATAAGCCATATCTGAACATCTTTATAAGATAAAACAAGCCCAAAATTTATCACAACTACTAAAGATTGTCCAAATTAGGATTGTGTGATTTTTTTAGTTTTTTATACTTAAACACATAGTTACCTGAAACTTTTTAACAAAAATAAAAGGGAAAATTATACTTTCTTTAATACTGCATAAAAGAAACCATCACCACCATTTTCAGTAGGTAAAAATTGTTTAATTTCACCTTGTAATTTGGCGCTGGTGTTTTCATGCAAAAAACGCTCAATTTGTAATTTATTTTCGTCTGGTAGGATTGAACAAGTGGCATAAACCAAAGTACCACCAGTTTTTAAATAAACCCAGATTTTAGTTAAAATAGCGTATTGTAATTCGGTCAACTGCATGATATCACTATCTCGGCGTAACCATTTTATATCGGGATGACGGCGGATAACGCCTGTTGCTGAACAAGGCGCATCAAGTAAAATGCGATCAAATTGTTGCCCTTCACACCATAGTTCTGGGGTTAATCCATCACCAACTTTAACTTCGGCATGTAAGTTTAATCGAGTTAAATTTTCGTGAATGCGCTTCACTCGGCTAGGCTCAATATCCACCGCTAAAACTTGTGCTTTTGGAGCAACTTCTAAAATATGTGTGGTTTTACCACCAGGTGCTGCGCACATATCTAAAATTTGTTCGCCATTTTGTGGCGCTAATAAATACGCAGCATATTGCGCTGATAGGTCTTGCACTGTGACAGCACCCTTTGCAAAATCAGGTAATTTTGCCACATTAACGGGTGTTATTAACCTAATTGCGGAAGGTATATCCGCAAAGGTTTCTGATTCTATGTCATCTTTGGCAAGTAATTGTTGGTACTCACTTACTAAGTGTTGATTAAGATTTACCCTCAACCACATTGGTGGTTTTTGATTATTTGCATTAACAATAGCTTGCCACTGCTTTGGATAAGCCTGTTTAAGCCGTGTTAACAACCAACTTGGGTGCAGTGTCTGCTGATTTTGTTGCTTGCTGTCTTGTGTAAATTGTTGTTGTAATGATGTTTGTTGGCGCAAAAACTCACGCAATACACCATTTACAACCCCTTTAAGCTGTGTTTTTTTGAGAGTATTGACCGCATTAACTGTCTCACCGACTGCCGCATGTGCTGGAATACGGGTATAAAGAATCTGGTAAATACCCACTAACAATAGGTCATGTAAAATTCTATTTTTACCCGTTAACACTTTACTCATCAAGGTATGAATATAAAAATTAAGTTCGGGTAATACGCGCATCACACCAAAACAGATTTCTTGTACTAACGCCTTATCTTTATCAACTATTTTATGATTAAGTGTTGTTAAGGTGGCACTTAGTGATTGCCCCTCCTCTAACACGTTAAAAATAGCTTGGGCACAAACTACACGAATATTTTTGTGTGATTGATTATTCATAATAATAATGACCTAAACGACAAAAATTAAATATAACGTTGATTATAAAATTAACGATCCAATCCAACCCGCAATAAATAAAGGAATATTAAAATGGGTAAATGTAGGAATAACACTATCGCGAATATGGTCATGTTGCCCATCACTATTAAGCCCTGCTGAGGTTGCCAAAATCGTATCAGATGGTGGAGATCCTGCATCCCCAATTGCGCCAGATGCACCAATTAAGCATACGGTGGCAATTGGTGAAAAACCGAGTTGTACACAAAGTGGGACATATACTGCAGCAATGATAGGAACTGTCGAAAATGAAGATCCAATACCTAATGTAATAACCAGCCCAATTAGCATCATCACAAAAGCGGCAATCACTTTATTACCAGCAAATAATGCTGCACTGTTATTAACCAAAGGTTCTATTTCATGAGTCTGCTTTAACACTTCGGCAAAACCTTGCGCTGAAATCATTACAAACCCAATCATAGCCATCATTTTGATGCCGTCCGTAAAAACGCCATCAGCTTCACCCCATTTAATCGAACCCGACACAATAAAGCAAATAAAACCAATTAAGGCACCTAAAATCATTGAACCAGTATAAAGTTGAACAGTAAAAGATAGAATAATCGCCAATAATGAAACAATAAGTGAACGCTTATTTACATTGTTTAACGCATCAAGATTTGTCTGTTCATGGATAAGCTTGTATTCACGCGGTTTACGATAGCTCACAAAAATCGCCCATAATAAACCTACAAACATACCTAATGCAGGAATAGCCATGGCGTGCATTACATTGACATGACTTACATCCATTCCTGATGTAGTAATATTTTTTAATAAAATTTGATTTAAAAAGATGTTACCAAAGCCAACGGGTAAAAACATATATGGCGTAATTAGCCCAAATGTCATAATACAAGCAATCATTCGCCTATCGAGTTGTAATTTCGACATTACATATAAAAGTGGCGGAATTAAAAGCGGTATAAAAGCGATATGAATCGGAATAACATTTTGTGAAGAAATACTAACAAGTGCAATAATAATAATTAATAACCATTTAATGCGTTTTTTAGCGTTACTTGTGGTCAGCTGTTGTATTGCTTTATCAGCCAATAGCTCAGGTAAACCCGATTTTGATATTGCCACTGCAAAAGCACCAAGCATAGCGTAAGATAATGCAATATTAGCGCCATTACTAATACCGGTATTAAAAGCATCAATCGTTTCTTTTAACGATAAATGGCTAAATAAACCGCCAACAAATGCCCCAATAATTAAGCTAATTACCACATGAACACGGCAAAGAGACAAAATTAACATACAAATTACCGCTATCACAACAGCATTTATTGACGAGAACAAATCAAGCATCGTATTCATAAATAGATTCTTTATTAAGAAGCGAAGTTTATTATTCTAGGCAATACATAGTGAAAGTGCAATTAATAGTGTATAAGAGTTAATAAATCTTATCAGATTACACACATTAACTTTATTCTATAGTTTTATTTAATACAAAATCAAAACAAGATAAAATTACCACTTATTAACAGAATTTTTTAGCTAACAAGGTATAAAATGAAAACAGTTACTATCAAACAACTTGAGATCGGCGTTGGAGCACCTAAAATTATTGTACCGATTGTCGGCAAAAATGAAGCAGAATTAATCGATGAAGCTCTATTTTTGCAAAAAATTGATTTTGATGTTTTAGAATGGCGAGTTGATCATTTTACCCAAGTTGATAATATTTTGGCTGTCAAACAAGTGGCTAAAAAAATAACAGATCTATTACCCAATAAACCCCTTTTATTCACCTTTAGAACGGCAAACGAAGGTGGAGTAAAACCTTGGCCGTTATCCTCTTATATTCAATTAAATAAAGATATGGCCTGTAGTGGGCTTGTTGATCTAATTGATGTTGAAGCATTTATTGGTGATGATTATGTAGAAGATATTATTGATATTGCCCATAACAATCAGATCTTTATTGTAGCATCAAACCACGATTTTGAAAAAACACCGCCAAAAAGCGAAATTATTAATCGATTAAAAAAAATGCAAGATTTAGGCGCGGATATTCCTAAAATTGCCGTTATGCCACAAACAACGGATGATGTTTTAACTTTACTTGCCGCCACCACAGAAATGAACGAAAAATATGCAATAAAACCAATTGTTACCATGTCTATGGCAGGGCTTGGGGTGATTAGTCGCATTGCAGGAACTACATTTGGTTCAGCAATGACCTTTGGGGCAGCTAAAAATGCATCAGCACCTGGACAATTGGATGTTAACCAATTACGATATATTTTAGATGCATTATATCTAAATCATCGTTGATTTTATAGAAATGATCTAAACCAGTAGCTTGGCATTTAAATATAAACAAGTGATTATTTAGGAAATAAAAAAACCTGCTATAAGCAGGTTTTAACAATTCGGCAGTTGGCTCCTCCAACAGGACTCGAACCTGTGACATACGGATTAACAGTCCGCCGTTCTACCGACTGAACTATGGAGGAACACTTAACAGGCAAAATATTAACGATCTATTACCACAATGTCAATTGATAAAATATTAAATGCAATCAATTGCTCACCTTATAAACAAATTAAAAGCTAACTGTGCTAAAATAGCGAGCAACTAACATAATAGGTAAAATCAAATTGATGAAAAAAAATATTTGTGTTTTTTGTGGTGCAAGTGAAGGCTGTCGCCCAGAATATCGTGAGCAAGCCGAACAGTTGGGTAAAATATTAGCTCAGCAAAATAGGCGTTTAATTTATGGTGGTGGTAATAAGGGATTAATGGGCATTATTGCTAATGCGGTACTGGCTCATGGTGGCGAAGTGATTGGTATTATTCCTGAACGCTTAGTCAAAGCCGAAACTGCACACCATAGTATTACTCGCTTAGAGGTGGTGGATAATATGCATCAACGTAAAGCAAGACTGTCTGAGCTTGCCGATGGTTTTGTTGCAATGCCCGGCGGAACAGGTACGCTAGAAGAAGTTTTTGAAGTTTGGACGGGAATGCAAATCGGTTATCATGAAAAACCTGTCGCTTTGTTTAATGTTGCTGAATTTTGGCAACCTATGCTCAATTTTTTACAACATGCGGTGAATGAAGGATTTGTTCGAGATAGTTTTTATAAAACATTAATTGTTGATAATAACCCTGAAAGTATGCTTCAAAAAATGGATAACTTTATCCCTAAAGATTTGCAACGTTGGGTTAAAAAGTAGTTTACAGAATAAAAAAACGCCATCATTTGATGGCATTTCTTATATTATTAATATTAAGCGACAGTAGCGGCTTCTGCTTCTGATTCAGTTTTTTTAATCAATGCATAAGCAACGCCTGCAATAACTGCACCAACAACAATAGATAATAAGTAGCCAACCACTGGTTTAACCACCCCCGGAATTGCTAAAGCAAATAAACCACCATGTGGCGTCATTAATTGTGAACCGAAGGCTAACGCCATACCACCAGTGATAGCTCCACCAATAATACAACATGGAATAACGCGTAATGGATCACGAGCGGCAAACGGAATTGCCCCTTCTGAGATAAAGCATAGTCCTAATACTAATGAAGCTTTACCGCTTTCTTGCTCAGCTTTAGCAAATTTTTTGCGTGCAATAAGTGTCGCAATCCCCATTGCTAAAGGTGGAACCATTCCACCGGCCATAATGGCTGCCATTGGCATATATTGATGTTGTGAAATTAATGTTGTTCCGAATAAATACGCTGCTTTATTAACAGGTCCTCCCATATCAGTACACATCATTCCACCTAGAATTACCCCCAAAAGCACAGCAGTATTTGGATTTGAATTCAGCGAATCTAACCATGAATTCAAGGAAGCCATTAACCATGAGATAGGGATCCCTGTATATTCCATCATAAGACCTGTTATTAGGGTTGCTAATAAAGGAATAATCAAAATCGGTTTTAACGCTTCCATACTTTTTGGTAATCGCAGATATCTCGTCATGAGCAAAACCAAATATCCGGCAAAATAACCAATAAAAATACCGCCTAAAAACCCAGCCTTGGTTGACTCAGCTATCATTCCTCCAACAAGTCCAGGAACAAGTCCTGGTCTATCAGCAATAGAATAAGAAATATATCCAGCTAATAGTGGAATCATAAGTTTAAAAGCTGTATCACCAATATCTTTTAAATGTTTTTCCCCAATAAGTTCTTGAACGAATGTCTGTTTTATTACTTCTACACCATTTTCCATGACTTTAACTGTTTTTAATACGTCTTGAAACTCACCCAATGCAAATGATAGAGCAATAATCAAACCGCCAGCAACAACCATTGGTAACATGTACGAAATACCCGTTAAAAGGTGTTGATAAAATCCTTTTTTTTCTTTATTGGATTTAGCTACTGAAGCATTAGCGTTTGGTTGATATACGGTTGCTTCTTCAAAGGCTTTATCAAATTCTTGCGCTGTTTTTTTCAGAGCAGGACCTGTTTTGGTGCGATAAAGCTTTTTACCTGCAAATTTGCTTAAATCAACATCAATATCACAAGCAGCGATAACCACATCGGCAGAAGCCACTTCTTCTGGAGTGAGTTCGTTACCAACACCAACTGAACCACGGGTTTCAACTTTACACCACCAACCGCGTTTTTTGGCTTCTTCTTCAATCGCTTCTGCTGCCATAAAGGTGTGAGCAACACCTGTTGGGCAAGCAGTAACCGCAACAATGCGTTTTACACCTGTATTATTACTTAATGTTGGCGCAATATTGTTGCTTGCTTGATAAACCTCAGCTTTATTAGGTGCATCAGTTAAAATCTGTTTTGGATTAGCAAAAAGGCGGTTTAAGTCATCAACAACATAAACTTTTTTACCAATCACCGATTTATCACTAATAGTTCCTGAACCGACGGCAATAATAACATCTGCTGACTCGGCACTTTCAACTACATTCAAATTTAATGCATTTGCCGCTAAAGTTAATTCAGCTTTAGCTAAACGTCCATTAACTGGACCTGCATTACTACCTTCAATAACATATATATTCATGAATACTCCTTATGCAGCAATTATTTCAATTTTTTCTAGCATATTATTTACAGCTTGGCGATCAGAGACCCCCACACCAGCCTGTCCAACCGATAAAGCCGCAACACTTGATGCAAATACTAAAGTATCTTTAATTGATTGTTCGGTCATTAAACCATACATTAAACCTGCAACCATTGAATCACCCGCACCAACAGTACTAACAACCTGACATTTTGGAGGTTTTGCTAACCATGCCTCATGTTTAGTAACCCATAAAGCGCCTTTACTTCCTAGCGAGATGATGACATTATCGACGCCACCATTAACTAGATCCATAGCGGCTTTTTTGACATCATCTAATGTCGGTAATTTGCGACCTACCCACATTTCAAGCTCTTTGTCATTAGGTTTGATCAACCACGGTTTTGCTTTTAAACCTGCAACTAGGGCATCTCGACTACTATCAAATACTATTTTTGGGCAAATTGCTTTAACCTGCTTCATCCACTGTGTGAATTTTTCAAGCGAAACACCTGCCGGCAAGCTACCACTAATAGCAACCATATCAATGTTTTTTAGCCATTCTAGCGAGCTGGTGACAAAATTTTGCCAATCTTGTTCGCTAATAGTGAAGCCTGAAAAGTTAAGATCGGTAACTTCGCTATTTTCTTCTGTCAATTTAACATTAATGCGTGTTCGACCTTCGACAGTTTGAAACTTATCAACTACATTTAGTGTTTTAAATAATAAATTAAAACCATCACGGTTATCTTTACCTAAAAATCCACCAACAGTTAATTGAACGTCTAAATCCGTTAAAACTTTAGCAACGTTAATACCTTTACCTGCTGCAAGTAATGCATTGGTTTGAACTAAATTAACATCGCCAAGCTCAACTTTAGGGCAAAAACCCAAAAGGTCATAAGCAGGATTTAAGGTGATTGTTGCAATACGATAAGTCATTTAAACTCCCTCACCTAAACCACTTTCAATTGCTTTACCTATTGCATCAAGCACTTGCTGCGCATCATCACCAACAGCGGTAAATTGTAATCGACTGCCTTTTTTAGCGCCTAGTGCAACAATTTTCATTAAGCTAGTTGCACTTACTGGCTCACCCTTGCCGTCTAAATTAGCAACCGTTACTTTACTGTTGAATTCTTTAACAAGTTTAACTAAAACAGATGATGGGCGTGTATGTAAGCCGTTTTCGTTAGGAACAATAAATTCACAAGTAAGCGCACCATTATTAGTACTAGCTTGTGAAACAGTATTCTCTGTAAGCGCTTGTTGTTCAGCAACAAGTAGATTAATAAGTTTATCAGCATTAGCTGAAACTAATTGTTCTAAATTTTGATTGAAAACTAAAGAGGCAATATTGTTGACAACACCTGAAATAGAATCATCAATAGCAGACATTGTAATAAGTAATTTAACTGGATTACCATCTTCACTCAAATTGCTTGTTGTACGGCTAATAGCAATAGCATTTTTTACATTACCAGTTTTGCTATCATTTAACCAAACACCTTGACCAAGATAATTAGGTTTGTTGTCTAACACATCGGTAATAAAAGTTGTATTTACCGCATTTTGTTGTTTTAAACGTGAGGCATTTAATGCTTGTAGCATAGCTAAACTATCGGCAGGAATATCAAGTAGCAATGATGATGAATCAACAACAAATTGACTATCTTCGGCACTTGTTTTACCTGTTAAAATAGCAATAGCTTCGTCGGCAGTTTTAATTGCTTTAATTCGTTCCTCTACTCCATCTGCACTAAGCACATGAGTTAATTGTCGAAGCAACTCTAAATGTTCGTCAGAACTCGCTGCAATACCAATGGCAAGATAGGCCTTTTCACCATCATCTCCCCACTCCACACCATTCGGGAAACAAAATACTTGCACGCCCGTTTTTTTAACTAAATGGCGAGTTTTAGTAGTTCCATGAGGAATAGCAATGCCTATCCCCAAATAAGTAGCTGCTTGAGATTCTCGTTCAAGCATGCCTTCGACATAACCTTGTTCAACAAATCCTACACTAGTTAAGGCTGCAGCAATTTTTTTTATTGCTTCAGTTTTATTAGCGGCTTGTTCATTTAAATGAATGTTTTCTTTAACTAAATGAAACATATAATAAATACCTCTGGGTTAAAATGTTGGGTCGTTTAAAATGACTCAGCAGATATAAATCCTTGAATTAACATTATTGAATCGTTTCAGCAATAATGAATAGATTAACATTAATAATCCAATAACTTATATCTATTAATAAAGAATATGTGATCTAGATCTTATTTTTATCTAAATTGTTTTAAAAGTAATATTACTTTTTATACCTATCAAAAATAATATTAACGACTTAAGCTACCTCGATAGATCAATCGCCTTGGAATTATTGTTGTGCCCGATTGGTAATTATTGTTATGCAGATAGTTTAAAAACAGTTTTATTGTTACATCGGCAACTTCTTTATGATCTTGTGAAAGTGATATGACTTTACATGGTAAAAAATCTAACAATTCATTATCTCCAAAGGTAGCAATAGTTAAACTCTCGGGTAAATGCCCAAATTTTCTTAAAATTGCATCAATGCTTCCTTGTAATAAAGAAAAAGAGGTAGTAAATATGCCATTAGGCAATTCATGACTTTCTAGCCATTGACTAAAGGCTAAATCAGCATCTCGTCGGCTATAGTTATTTGCATATAAAAAATCAACTTTATTACAATTGTCAAGTTTAATATCTTTAAAACCATCTAAACGAAGTTGACTAACAGATAAGTTTGGTAGGGCTCCTATATAAACCACTGAATCTTGTACTAAGTTATTAAATGCTTGAGCAAGTGATTTAGAATCTTGTTTATCTGCACCTACAATATTTCTAAATTTAGAGATGGATAATATTCGATCAAGTGCAAATAATGGAATCTTTTCGTTTTGCCAGTCATCATAAAAAAAATAATCTTGAGCAGAAACAAACGAAGAAGAAACAATTAAGGCATCTACGCGACGCTGCTGAAGGTGTTTAACACACTCTCTTTCGACTTGTGGATTATCTTCAGAACATGCAATTAGTAATTGATATCCTTCCTTTCTTACCAATTGTTCTAAATAATTAGCTATGCGAGTGTAACTGTTGTTTTCTAAATCAGGAATAATAATGCCTATAGTCCGGGTTTTTCCTGCTCTAAGCCCCGCTGCTACCGCATTGGGTTGGTAATTATGCTTTTTCACCACCGACATAACTTTTTCGACTGTTTTATCACTAACGCGGTACTTTTTGGCTTTTCCATTGATCACATAACTGGCTGTCGTCCTTGATACACCTGCTAAAAGTGCTATTTCCTGTAATTTCATTATAATTATCTCAACAAAAATATTGCCAATTATTTAACATGGTTAGAAATAAATAGTAAACAATAATTTTTATTTACTTAATTAAACAATTGTAACTTTTTACTATTAAGATTAATTAATTTCCATTGTATTTGTTAATAGTAAATAGCAATATTTTGATCATTAATTTTTTCGATTTTGACAGGTGTATCAAATATTTCTTCCAAAATAGCCTGATTCATGATCTTTTGTGGCGTACCTTGGTATATCAGTTCACCATTTTTCATGGCTAAAATATAGTCTGAGTATACAGACGCAAAGTTGATATCATGAATAACAATCACAATGGTTTTACCCAGCTCATCGGCTGCGCGGCGCAATTGTTTCATCATGGCAACCGCATGTTTCATATCAAGATTATTGAGTGGTTCATCAAGTAATACATATTCAGTATCTTGACATAACACCATAGCAACATAAGCTCGTTGCCGTTGACCACCAGATAATTCATCTAAAAAGCGGTCTTTATATTCAGTAAGATCTAAAAACTCAAGGGCTCGGTGGATGTGATTGTAATCATCCGCAGTTAAACGCCCTTTGCTATAAGGATAACGCCCAAATCCAACTAGTTCAAAAACAGACAATCTACTGGTAAAACGGTTTTCTTGTTTCAATACTGATAAATAAGTGGCAAGTTTATCACTTGGCGTATTAACAACATCCATATTTTGAATTTTGACTTGTCCTTCATCAGCTAATAGAAGACGACTTATAATTGATAATAGCGTCGATTTACCCGCCCCATTTGGACCAATAATAGCAGTAATTCCACCTTGCGAAATTGTCGTATTGACATTTTTTAATACAGATATTGTTTGATAGTTTTTACTAACATTATCAATTTTTATCACTTTGAAACCTTTTTTAATAATAAGAAGATAAACAAAGCACCACCAATGAATTCAATGACAATGGATAATGCACCAACCATATTTAATACTTGCTCTAAGAACATTTGTCCACCGACCAGAAAAATAACACCTAACAAAAAAGCCGTAGGCAGTAAAAAACGATGTTGGCTTGATCCACTAATACTATAAGCTAAATTAGTAATTAAAAGCCCCAAAAAAGTAAATGGACCGACTAATGCCGTAGACACTGACACTAAAATAGAAACTAGCAATAATATAATAGTGACACTTTTTTGATAATCGATACCTAGATTTATAGCATTATCACGTCCTAAAGCCAGAACATCAAACTGATATCGCATTCGCCATAAAAATAAACCAATGATACAGACAATGATTAATGAGAAGATAATCAATATCGGTTCGGCACGGGTAAAAGTTGCAAAAATTCGGCTTTGTAATATTGCAAACTCTGAAGGGGTCATTAAACGCTGTAATAGATTAGAAAAACTACGAAATAATGTGCCTAAAATAATTCCTATTAATAATACCAAATGTAAGTTTTGCTTGAGCTTAGTAAACAAACCTCGATATAAAAATAGTGAAAATAAGATTAATAAAAGCGATTCAAATATAAATTTACCAATAATACCGATATAAGCAATACCTTGTGAATCAATACAAAAGATTACAACAGTTTGAATAAGCACAAATAGCGATTCAAATCCCATAATAGAAGGTGTTAATATTCGATTGTTGGTAACTGTTTGAAAAAGCAATGTTGATGTCGCAGCCGAAAAAGCAACCAAAATCATAGTTAGCATTACCCACGTTCGATGCTTCAAAATATAGCTAATATTGCCTTTAAGGTTGAATGTCATAAAACATATTATGCAAACTAGAGCAATAATTAACAATAAAAGAACTCTTTTTTGACACAAAATATGGCGTTTTTGATTAACTAACATGACGTTTTCGACTCAACAATATTAAAAAAATAATAGCGCCAACTACGCCAAGAATAACACTAACGGGGATCTCAAAAGGATAGCGAATTACACGCCCAATAATATCGCAAATTAAAACTAATCCACTACCAAACAAACAGATCCATGGAATGGTTTTACGAACATTGTCTCCAAATAATAAACTAACAATATTTGGTACAATCAATCCTAAAAATGGTAAAACACCAACAACTACAACGACAATACCGCCAATTAATGCAATAACAATAAGTCCTGTTAACATAACACGACGATAGTTAAGCCCTACATTTATAGAAAAATCACGCCCCAAACCAACTACAGTAAACTGATCCGCACTCCAACAAGCAAGTAATGTCAAACCACCCACCAACCATAATAATTCGTAACGGCCTTTTAAAATAGCTGAAAAATCACCTGATTCCCAACCACCAAGCGATTGTAATAAATCAAAATACATGGCAAAAAATGTAGTAATAGCGCTAATAACTGCACCTAACATAATGCCAACAAGAGGTACCATTATTGCTGATTTTAAAATAATCTTTCGAGAAATCGCCATAAATATCATTGTACCAATCATAGCAAATAGACTAGCAACAACCATTTTAGTCATGACACTAGCGCCAGGAGCTAAAACCATCATAACTAATAAACCAAGACTAGCCGATTGAGTAGTGCCAACTAAAGAGGGTTCAACAAATCGATTTTGTGTTAATAATTGCATAATCAAACCTGCAACACTCATAGCACTACCGGCTAACAATAAGGCAACAGTTCGAGGAATACGGCTTACAAAAAAAATCTCACGCATATTGCTATCTGACCATAAATCAAATAGTGTCACATGCCCAGCACCAATAAATAAACTTATTGCAGTCATGATCAATAAAATGAACATGCCTGCAATAAAATAAAATGATTTAATCATGCTTTACATTAATGCGCTGGTTCACTTTGCAAAGCGATACCTATTTGGTCCATCAAACGGCTATAAGTTTGAATACCACCAGCAATATACATGGAAGAAGAATCTAAATAAACGATATGGTTTTGTTGCCATGCTGCAGTTTTTCTGATCAATTCGTTGTCAAGTACTTGTTGTGCAGATTGAGCTTCTTTATTACCAATTGCATTATCTCTATCTAACACAAATATCCACTGTGGATTAACACTCAAAATAAATTCAGAGGTAACTGCATTACCATGACGACCAGCTTCTTGGAAAATGGTTGCTGGCTGAAAGCCGAGCACATCAAACACAAAACCAAAACGAGATTTTGAACCATAAGCCGACATTTTACCGCCATTAACCATAATCACTAGTGCTGTGCCAGCAGTAGTTGTCTTGGTTTTCAATTGTTCGATTTTTTGATTAAAATCGGCAATAAGTTTCTTAGCTTCATTTTGTTTATTGAAGATTGAGCCTAATTGTTCTGTTCTTTGAGTTAAACTACTTAAAAAATTATTTGGGTCAATATCTAAAGAAATCGTCGGAGCAATATCATTCAATTTTTTATAAGCATCAGTAGCGCGACCTCCAGCAACAATAACATCTGGTTGAATTGAACTTAAAACTTCATAATTTGGCTCAAATAAAGTACCTACATTAGTGTAGTCTTTGCGTCCATATTTAGATAAAAAAGTTGGATAATGTACATCTGATTGAGGCACTGCTGTCACAGGAATATTTAATGCGTCCATGATATCAAGTGTTGCAGTATTAAAAACAACAACTTTTTTAGGATTTTCAGGCACATCGGTTTTACCTTGAGCATGTTCAATGGTAAGCGTATTTGCAGAGGTTTGCTGTTCTTTTTTATTGTCACATCCAACCAAAACAAGCAAAACAGCAAGCAAAACTAAAAATTTCACTTTGATATATGAATACATTGTCACTCCTAATTATCAACCAAATAAAAAACAAAAACGATAATTATAATAATTATCATTTACATTATGATTGTAACCAAAAACTTTGCTCTATTCAATGTACTTTAAATATTTAAATATTTAATATGTCATAAAAGACAGATTAAATTGCACTGAAATGAATGAATTAAAATGCTATCGATTTGTTCGATAGCATAATTAATATTGGTGATTAGAGTTATTTAGTGGGATCAAGCGATAAATCTTTAAGTTTTCTAGTTAAGGTATTTCGCCCCCAGCCTAACAGATGAGATGCATCTTGTTTGTGACCTCGCGTAAAATTGAGAGCACTTCTTAGTAAGATACGTTCAACATCATTTATTGCTTCAGTCAAAATACCGGTTTTACCATCTATTAGAGCTTGTTTTGCCCATTGTTCTAACAACACTTTCCAATCAACTTCTTGTTGAGAAAAATGCTTTGTAGGCAATGTGGTATTTTCATTTGTAACCACTGTTTTAGCTGTCGATAATTGCAACAATTCTGGTGGCAAGTCCTGAACTAAAACTTCTTTATTTGAAGACATCACTGTAACCCAGCGACAAATGTTTTCAAGCTGACGAACATTACCTGGCCAATTAAAGCAACATAAAACATTTAAAGCTTCCGAACTGAACACTTTACTTTCTACCCCTAATTCTTTGGCGGTTGTATGTAAAAAATGTTCTGATAGTTTTGGTATATCTTCAGTTCGATCGCGTAGCGGTGGCAATAAGATACGAATTACATTTAAACGGTGAAAAAGATCTTCTCTAAATTTACCCTCACGAACTCTAGCTTGTAAATCTTGATGAGTAGCTGCAATAATACGGACATCTACTTTGACGGGTGAATAACCGCCAATACGATAAAATTGCCCATCGGCAAGCACCCTTAATAATCTGGTTTGAACATCAAGTGGCATATCGCCAATTTCGTCCAAAAATAAAGTGCCACCGTTAGCTTGTTCAAACCGTCCGTGCCTAATTTGAGCTGCACCTGTAAATGCACCTTTTTCATGTCCAAAAAGTTCTGATTCAATTAGATCTTTAGGAATTGCTGCCATATTTAACGCAATAAAAGGGGATTGTGAACGTGGACTGTGAGTATGTAGTGCTTTAGCAACTAATTCTTTCCCCGTTCCTGATTCACCATTAATCAATACACTAATTGATGATTTGGATAGCCTACCAATAATACGAAAAACTTCCTGCATTGAAGGTGCTTCACCAATAATGCCGGTCGATGCTTTACTTGTTGTATTATTATTGGTTTTATTACTTTGAGTTTGTGAAATCGCACGTTCAACCAATTGAATAACTTCGTCCACATCAAAAGGTTTAGGAATATAATCATAAGCACCTTTTTGATAGGCATTTACTGCTGCATCTAGATCGGAATGAGCAGTCATAATAATAACTGGCAAATTCGGCATTTGCTCTTTAATATGATGAAGCAATGTTAAACCGTCAAGTCCTGGCATTTTAATATCAGAAATTAGTACAGCTGGTTTTTGTACATATGTATCTAATGCATCAATAACTTGTTGACCACTATCAAAACTAACACAGTTAAAATGAGCATTAGTTAATGCTTTTTCTAATACCCATCGAATAGAGCTATCATCATCAACAATCCAAACATTCATTTTCGTTTACCTCACTGCCTAATTGGCAAATAGACAGAAAATTCAGTATGCCCAGGCCAACTATTAAATTCAATTTTACCGTGATGTTGATCAACAATATTATTTGCAATCGAAAGTCCAATACCTGTACCTCCTTCATGGCCGCTCACCATAGGATAAAACAAAGTATCTTGTATATGAACAGGCACACCAGGTCCAGTATCTTCAATATCAATACGAGCGCACAAACGATAGCGCTGCCCATGTAAAGTAATCTGAAAAGCAGTCCTTGTCCTGATAATAATTGTGCCAGCATTGGATCCGATAGCCTGTAAAGCATTACGAACAATATTTAAAATTACCTGCTCTATTTGTTCGGAGTCATGAATAAAATCAGGTAAGCTTGGATCATAATCACGCAGAATTTGAATATTGATTGGTTTTTCCAAACACAGCAAAGAATAAATGCGTTCTATAGCTTGATGAATACTTTGTTCTTTTTGTTGTAATCGCTGCTGTGGGCCTAATAACCTATCCACCAGATTTCTTAATCTATCGGCTTGTTCAATAATAATTTTTGTGTAATCTTGCAATTCATTTTTCGGTAGTTCACGTGATAATAATTGAGCAGCGCCTCGAAGCCCACCTAGTGGATTTTTAATTTCATGAGCTAGTCCACGAACTAATTCACGAGCGGCGCTCTGTTGCGCTTGTTGCAATTGCTCTTGGCTAAGGCGTTTATGGCTATTTAATGGCGTCATTTCAATTAAAATCTGTCCATTAACTAATAGTTGTGCCGTCAACGTTAAAATATGTAATTCATTATTAATAACTAAATTGACTTCATTATCTGTAAAACCCTGATTTTGCTTTAATGTACTGAGCATTAAATCAATATCCAAAGAAAAATATCCCAGCAAATCAGGAAGATAACTTTCTAATAATTTTTTTGAACTTTGTGATAATAATTGCTGCGCAGCAATATTGGCATACAGAATATTAAGTTTAGTATCAAGTAATAAAATACTTGTCATCATAGAATCGAGAACAAGATTAGCATCAGATTCATTATTAAATGTCATCGTTGGTTTTCCGTCCTGATTAGAAACCACCGCAAATTAACGGTGGTTTGATAGGTTAAATTGTTATATAGCTTATAGACTATAGTACATTTCAAACTCAACTGGGTGTGGTGTCATACGTACACGATCAACGTCTTGACGTTTTAAATCAATATATGCATCAATAGTATCGTTAGTAAATACGTTACCACGTATTAAGAATTCACGATCTGCATCTAATGCATTAAGTGCTTCTTCAAGTGAACCCGCAACCTGAGGAATTAATTTAGACTCTTCTGGCGGTAAGTCATATAAGTTTTTATCCATTGCATCACCAGGGTGAATTTTATTGATAATACCATCTAAACCAGCCATTAACTGTGCGGCAAAAGATAAGTATGGGTTACCAGCTGGATCTGGGAAGCGAACTTCAATACGGCGAGCTTTAGGGCTAGTCACGACTGGGATACGGATTGATGCTGAACGGTTACGTGCCGAGTAAGCAAGCATAACTGGTGCTTCATATCCCGGAACTAAACGTTTATAAGAGTTAGTTGCAGGGTTTGTAAATGCATTAATTGCTTTAGCGTGTTTAATAATACCACCAATATAGAATAATGCCATTTCAGAAAGACCCGCATATTTATCGCCAGCAAATAAATTTACACCATCTTTTGCCAATGATTGGTGGCAATGCATACCTGAACCATTATCGCCAAATATAGGTTTTGGCATAAAGGTCGCGGTTTTACCATATGCGTGTGCCACATTTTGTACCACATATTTATAAATTTGCACTTCATCAGCTTTTTTAGTTAACGTATTAAAACGACAAGCAATTTCATTTTGCCCTGCTGTTGCAACTTCATGGTGGTGAGCTTCAACCACTAAGCCAAGTTGCCCCATAATTAAGCACATTTCAGAACGGATATCTTGTGATGAATCAACCGGAGGAAGTGGGAAATAACCGCCTTTCACACCAGGACGATGTCCTTTATTACCCTCTTCATATTTAGTGCCTGAGTTCCAAGCTGCTTCAATATCATCGATATGTACAAAGCTACCTGACATTGGCGAACCGAAACGAACATCATCAAATAAGAAAAATTCTGGCTCAGGACCGAAAATAACAGTATCAGCGATACCTGATGATTTTAGAAATTCTTCGGCACGTTTAGCAATTGAACGCGGATCACGATCATACCCTTGTAACGTTGCTGGCTCTAAAACATCACAACGAATGTTTAACGTCACATCTTCAAAAAACGGATCAATAACGGCACTTGATGAATCTGGCATTAACACCATATCAGATTCATTAATTCCCTTCCAACCAGCAATTGATGAACCATCAAACATTTTACCATCTTCAAAAAAATCATCATCAATTTGATTGACAGGAATAGTTACATGTTGCTCTTTACCTTTAGTATCGGTAAAACGTAAATCAACAAATTTAACATCATTTTCTTTAATCAATTTTAAAACTTTTTGTATAGACATGTATCTTCTCCATTAAGGACAAATAATAATTGTTCAGTTTAAAAGGTATTCTTGCCGAATTATTAGATAATATGCAAATATAATGCCACTTTTTAACTCTATTTTTTAATAGCTTTATAAGTGGCTATAGTAACATAAATATTACAATTGCACTAAAATAAAGCAATAAGCACCAAGATAACGCTCCAAAATAGTCATATAAAAAATTAAAACCAATTTTTATACTCTATATATCTTCTCGCAGTGCTTCAATGCTCAAATGAAAAGTTATTTTATTCCAGTCATACTCAATCGTTTCTTCTGAACTAAATACCACGTTATATAGCATATGATCTTTAGGATTTACAAAAGATGTAGAAGGATAAACATTCGTACCCCAATAACAGCAAATTAATTTAAGTTCACCTATTCCCATTGTGTTAGCTAAATACTGATGTGCCTGTTTAGCATATTTACCTTCAATTTTATAAATAACTTTA
Organism: Gilliamella intestini; assembly: GCF_900094935.1. Taxonomy (GTDB): domain Bacteria; phylum Pseudomonadota; class Gammaproteobacteria; order Enterobacterales; family Orbaceae; genus Gilliamella; species Gilliamella intestini. The sequence continues at coordinate 7,938 of NZ_FMBA01000011.1, read as the reverse complement.
AGAGGTTTTCCTTGTTCTTTGTCATTTTGTATACAATCATTATATTTAAAAAAATCAGGGGCATCTGCATCAAATTCACGCAAAAAATCACGACAAGTTAAATCAGGATCATAGTAATAGTGTGGGAAATATTCTGAATGCTTGATTTTTACATTACGAAGTTTTGTTCTCTTTAACTCAGAAATTTGTTTATTAAATTGAGTTAATGCATTTGGATTATTAGAAAATAAAGTTGCAAATAAGTCTGACTTTTGCTTTTCTGAAACATAATGGCTATTTGAAACAATATCAACAAACATTAAATTCCACAATTTTTCTTGTTGATTAATATACAGTGCTGCATTCACCTCACTAACCATCAAATCATGATTAAATTGATTAAAATCACGATAAGAATCATAATAAAGATCAATTGCCTTAAATACATCTTGCTTAGTGCCGTATCCATTTATTATTAACCAAGCAAGAGCATTTTGTATGTGAAATCTTTTTGTAAAACTAAGATCTCTTTTCATCAATTTTGTATATTCAGCATAAGCTTGATGATAATCACCATTTTCTAAATAATAATTAGCTAATAAAGATTCGTCTTCAGTTTGAAAATTAAATTTATTAGATTCATAAGAATCATCAGCAAACGCTGGAGAAATAATGGAAAATACGACACACTTCAAAAAGATAAATTGTTTCAATTTCATTAACCTATCCATTAAAATTAAATAAATATTTTTATAAAATAGCAAGATTTTCCTAATGGCGCTGTATTTCAGTGCATAATATCGTTATAATCTCACCTTATATTGAAATGACTAGGTAATTATACAAATATGGACTTTATAACACTCGAAATTCTACCTTTTGTGAAAAACCATCTTTTACTGTCCCTAGGTTGGATTGTACTGTTTATTGCAATCATTGTACTAACCATTAAAGGAAAACTATCTAAAGTTAAAATTATCAATAATGCTCAAGCAATCCATATGGTTAATAAACAAGAAGCAGTTATTATTGATATCCGCTCTGCTGATAGCTTTAAAAAAGGGCATATAACAGATTCTCACAATATTTTGCCTATCGATATTAAAAATGCAAGTACAAAGTCAATTGAAAAATTTAAAGAAAACATTGTTATTTTAATTGACGATAATGGCTTATCATCAACAAGTATAGGTGAAATACTTGTCAAACGAGGTTTTTTAAATGTCTTTGTATTAAAAGACGGCATTGCTGGATGGAACGGCGAGAATTTACCATTAGTTAGAAAATAATATTATAAAAAATAAGGTTTTATCATGACAGAACAAAACAATACACAACAACCAGAAACACAGTTTGCTATTCAACGTATTTATACTAAAGATGTTTCATTCGAAACTAACAATGTTCCAGAAATTTTTACTAAACAATGGCAACCAGAATTGAATCTTGAATTAAATTCATCTTCGCAAGTTTTAAGTGAGAATGTATATGAAGTTGCACTTCGTGTTACTGTAACAGTAAGGCAACAAAACGAAGTTGTGTATATCTGTGAAGTTACTCAAGCGGGTATTTTCTCACTTGTCGGATTTGACGAAGGCCAAATTCAACATTGTGTTGGTGCTTATTGCCCAAATATTTTGTTCCCTTATGCTCGTGAAGTAATTTCAAGTTTAGTGAATAAAGGTACATTCCCACAAGTGAATTTAGAACCAGTAAATTTTGAAGCACTATTTATGAATTATATTCAGCAACAACAAGCTGAAGCTGAATCAAAAGAAACACTACAATAATCATTTTGTACAATTAACTGATAATAAATTTATTAGATGATTATGAAAAAAGATGCTGCAGTAACAGTAATTGGCGCTGGATCTTATGGAACCTCTTTAGCTATTTTACTGGCTCGAAATGGTCACTCAACTTTATTATGGGGACACAATCCTAATAAAATGGCCATTTTGCAGCATGATAGACAAAATAAACAGTTTCTACCGAATATTCCTTTTCCTGATCTGTTACAAATTGAAACTGATTTAAAAACAGCAGTTTCAGCTGCACCAATTTTACTTGTTGTGGTGCCAAGTCACGCTTTTGCAAGTATTTTGACTCAAATCAAACCTTTTTTATGTCAAGATACAAAAATTGTCTGGGCTACAAAAGGGCTTGAAGTTGATACTGGTCGATTGTTACAAGATGTTGCGAAAGAGATTTTGGGCGATAAGATTCCATTAGCGGTCATTTCTGGCCCTACTTTTGCTAAAGAAGTCGCATCAGGATTACCAACGGCGGTAACTGTAGCATCAACTAATGAGCATTTTTTAAATCAACTGCAAACTTTGTTTCATTGTAGCAAAAGCTTCCGAGTCTATAGCAGCACAGATTTTATTGGAGTACAACTTGGTGGTGCAATCAAAAATGTTATCGCTATTGGTGCTGGATTATCTGATGGTCTTGGTTTTGGCGCCAATGCCAGAACAGCACTAATTACACGTGGACTTGCCGAAATGATGCGTTTAGGTGCAGTATTGGGGGCAGATCCAGCAACCTTTATGGGAATGGCCGGACTAGGTGATTTGGTTTTAACTTGTACCGATAATCAATCCCGTAATCGTCGTTTTGGAATGTTACTTGGCCAAAATAAATCCATTCAAGAAGCTCAAGATGCTATTGGTCAAGTTGTTGAGGGACGCAATAATACAAAAGAAGTCTGGCTATTAGCTCAAAAATATCATGTAGATATGCCAATCACTGAACAAATTTATCAAGTTCTTTATGAGCATAAGGAACCAAAACAAGCAGCGATGGCATTACTTAGACGTTCGCAAAAAGAAGAACTAAAAACCTAATTTTTATACTCAAACACCTAGTTACCTGAAACTTTTTGACACAAAATCATACGAACTTGATATCTAAGTATTATAAAAATGTACCAATTCCTTTTTCTTTTGCCTTAAGATAGATATCGTAGCCAATATACACGTCTAATACTGCTGTACCAACAGTTTTAAACAGCGTAATTTGCTGTTCATTTAAACGACATTGAGTTGGATCTATTACTAAATCTCCTAGCTCTAAAAAATCATCTTCTGATACCAATTGTTGTTTAATTGGATCAATAATATCACCGGCTTCAGCAAATACGCCTTCTTTAGTATCAACTACCCGAATATTAGCCTTTTCAACAATACATTCAGGAATTTCATGCATTTCTGGCGTATAAGCGCCTACACCATTAATGTGCGTGCCAGGTTTTACTTTTTCGCCATTAAATGTCACAACTTTTGAGGTTGTAACCGAAGTAATGATATCTGCTTGGCTAATGTCATCATCCAAATTTTCTGAAAAATAAAGATTAGTAGAAAAATGAGCAAAACGATGTTTCATCTCTTCTGTAAATTGTTTCGCTTTTTGTGTATCAATATCAAAAATAGCCACATCAGTAAGTGAACGAACAGTTAACATTGCCTCTAATTGAGATACTGCTTGCCCACCTGTACCTATCAACACTGCTCGGCTAGCATTTTTACGCGCCAGCAAATCGGTTGCTGCCCCTTGAACAGCTCCTGTACGAAGCTGAGTGACAAAAGTGCCATCTAACATAGCACAGACTTCACCTGTTTGCGGATCTAACATTAAAACTTGAGCTGGTACTGATGGTTTACCCAATTTAGGATTGTCAGGAAATACCGAAACAATTTTTATACCTACAATATCGCTACCTTTAATATGTGCGGGCATAAACAAGCATTGTCCCTTTTGCATATCAAAATTTATTCTTAACGGCACATCACTGTTTCCTTGGCTATAGATTTTCAAAGCTTGTTTATCTACAGCTATCGCATCTTTCATTGTATAAAATCTTTCAATATCATTGGAGGTTAAAATAAGCATTTTTATTCCTTATTGATTTTCTATATTTTTTCAACTTTAGTATCTATTATCTATTTTTTAGATCAAGATTTATTGTTAATTAAACCATAAAAAACTGTTTTATATAACAAAAATCACTGTTCTTGTTTATTCGGTATATTTTCACTATTATTACATGGTGTGATTTTGCACGATAATTGAGAAATCAAATGTTATTTAAAATATTAAAATTTTTCTTAAAGATTTTATTCCATGTCAAAATTAATGGCGATCTAGAAAATTTAAAACAAAATAGACTTCTTATTACCCCTAATCATGTATCTTTCCTTGATGGTATTCTAATCGGCGTATTTTTACCGGTAAGGCCTGTCTTTGCTATTTATTCTGGTTATATTAATCATTGGTTAGTCCGCTTAGCAAAGCGTTATGTTGATTTTGTGCCAATGGATCCACTTAGTCCAATGGCAATAAAGCGATTAGTTCGCGAAGTTGAAAAAGGCCGCCCGATAGTCATATTCCCTGAAGGAAGAATTACTATAACTGGCTCATTAATGAAAATTTATGATGGTGCTGCTTTTGTTGCTGCTCGCTCTCAAGCCACCATTGTACCAGTGTGGATCGAAGGCGCTGAATTTACTTTAACTAGTCGTTTAAAAGGTTTATTTAAACGTCGTTTATTCCCTAAAATAACCATTCATGTACTTAACCCTACATCTATTCCGATGCCCGATGCGCCTAAAGCTAGTGAAAGGCGTTATATTGCAGGTGAAAAACTTCATCAAATTATGATGAATGCACGCATGGCAAGTCGTCCAAAATTAACGCTGTTTGAAGCATTATTAGAAGCACAAGTTCGCTATGGCGTGAAATCAAGAATGGTACAAGATCCTACAACTAACGAAGCATCTTATCGCAATTTATTAAAACAAATTATAGGTGTTAGTTGTATTATTGCCAAAATTACTAAAAATAAAGAACGAGTAGGTGTTTTATTACCCAATGCAACCATTACAGTTGCAACTATTTTTGGTTTGTCAGTAAAAAATCGAATTCCAGCAATGCTTAACTATACTGCGGGAACAAAAGGCTTAAACTGTGCCATTACTGCTGCTGAAATCAAAACGATTATTACTTCACGCAAATTTATTAGAAAAGGTAAACTTGACTATCTACTTGAAGAAATCAAAGACGTTAAGTGGTGTTTTCTTGAAGATTTGCGTAAAAACTTAACTTTAAAAGATAAGCTTTATGTTGCAGTGCATCAATATATTCCACGCTTAATTAAATACCAACAATCAAGCGATGACGAAGCACTAGTACTGTTTACCTCTGGTTCAGAGGGGAATCCTAAAGGTGTTGTTCATAGTCATGGAAGCCTACTTGCTAATGTTGAACAAGTTCGAACCGTTATAGATCCAACCCCTGCAGATCGCTTCATGTCGGCTCTACCATTATTCCATGCTTTTGGTATTACAGCAGGATTATTCCTGCCGCTGTTTTCAGGTAGCCGTACATTTTTATATCCAAATCCATTACATTACCGTATGGTCCCTGAAATTATTTATGATCAAAACTGTACGGTTCTATTTGGTACGCCAACTTTCTTGGCAAACTATGCCCGTTATGCGCATCCCTATGATTTTATGCGTTTACGCTATGTTGTTGCTGGTGCTGAAAAATTATCAGACTCAGTACGAGAACAATGGAAAGATAAATATGGTATTCGTATTTTAGAAGGCTATGGCGTTACCGAATGTGCACCTGTTGTAGCGCTTAATGTTCCTATGGCATTTAAAGCTGGTACTGTAGGACGTTTACTGCCAGGTATGAGATCAAGATTAATTCACGTTCCAGGAATTAGCGATGGAGGCCAATTGCAAGTCAAAGGGCCTAATGTGATGAAAGGCTATTTACGGGTGGAAAATCCGGGCAAACTTGAAGAACCAGTAGCAGTTGATGAAAATGGACAAGCCGAAAAAGGTTGGTATGATACTGGTGATATCGTTGCTATTGATAGTGAGGGGTTTGTAAAAATTAAAGGGCGCTTGAAACGATTTGCCAAAATTGCCGGTGAAATGGTTTCATTAGAAAGTGTTGAATCCTTAGCAAAAAAAGTTGACTCTGATGCAATGCACGGTGCAACAGTTAAAGCCGATGCAGCTAAAGGTGAAGCTATTGTCTTATTTACTACCTCAACAAAATTAAATCGAGAGCAACTTAATCAGGCATCTCAAGAATTGGGTATTCCGGCATTAGCCGTTCCTCGTGATATTCGTATAGTAAAAGAGTTACCACTACTAGGCACAGGTAAAATTGATTTTATTACTTTACGAAAAATGGCTGACCAATAAACTAAAGGATGTCAAATGAAACAACATTCTCTGTTAAGCAAAGGCATGGTTGCAATCATGCTGGCGCAGTTTTTTTCAGCATTTGCTGATAATGCAATTTTTTATGCTATTTTAGCGCTCATACACAACCTACATTACCCTGAATGGAGTAAATCGGCGTTACAAATTAGTTTTGTCGTACCTTTTGTCATCTTTTCCCCGTTTGTTGGCCAATTTGCTGACACCATATCAAAAGGTAAGGCAATGATGATTGCCAACAGCATAAAATTATTGGGTGTCGGTTGTATTTGTTTAAACATCAACCCTTTTGTTGGATATTTTTTAGTTGGCGTTGGCGCTGCAGCATACTCTCCTGCTAAATATGGGATTTTAGGTGAACTTACCTCGGGTGATAATTTAATTAAGGCCAATGGATTAATCGAAGCATCAACCATTACAGCAATTTTACTTGGTTCACTAGCGGGTGGTCATATAGCCGATCTTAGTGTAAGTGCATCTTTACTTACTTGTGTATTCATGTTTGGGCTTGCGGTTATTGCTAATTTTTTTATTCCAAAATTACCTGCCGCACGACCAAATATCTCATGGCAGTTTATGAGTATGGTAAAAGACTTTGCTAACACTGTTAATATTATTTTCAACAATAAGCATCTCCTATACACATTATTGGGTACAAGTTTATTTTGGGGAGCAGGTATTACTTTACGATTTTTATTGATTAGTTGGGTTCCTGCTATTTTAAATATTAATGACAATGCTACACCAGCAAATCTCACTGCAGTAGTTGCTATAGGCATTGTTATCGGCGCAGGACTGGCTAGCAAATTTATTTCAATCAACAACACGTCACGTTGCATTCCTGCTGGTATAATGATGGGCATAGCGGTAATCGTCTTCACTTTGCAAAGTAGCATAATTTTGTCTTATATTCTACTCATTATAATCGGAGCATTAGGTGGCTTTTTTTTAGTACCATTAAATGCTTTTATTCAAAAGATAGGCAAAAATTTAATGGGTGCAGGTAGCGTTATATCTGTACAAAACTTAAGTGAATATACCGCAATGATGGTAATGTTAGGATTTTATTCATTCGCAGATGCACTAAATTTGTCAATAATAACTATTGGCGTTAGTTTTGGTAGCTTACTTGCTATAGTAATGTTTTTGTTATGGCTAGGATTAAGAAAAAATGCAACAAATTAATCTATCAGGGATGTTAACTGAAAGTCGCAACCCAAACAGTGAAAATATCGATAGCTGTTCAACACTTGAAATAATTCAGATTATAAATAATGAAGATAAGCAAGTAGCACTAGCAGTTGAGAAAGAACTCCCCAATATTGCCTTAGCTGTTGATGTAATTAGTCAAGCTTTTTTAAAGCAAGGTCGATTAATCTATATCGGTGCTGGTACTTCAGGCCGACTAGGTATTTTAGATGCAAGTGAATGCCCACCAACTTATGGCACATCACCAGAACAAGTTATTGGCTTAATTGCTGGAGGCAAAACAGCTATTTTTAAGGCGGTTGAAAATGCCGAAGATAGCCCAGAATTAGCAATTACTGACTTAAAAAACATTAATTTTAGCTCAAATGACGTTTTAGTCGGCATTGCCGCTAGTGGGCGCACACCTTATGTAATAGGTGCTATGCAATATGCTAAATCAATTGGAGCAACAGTGATCAGCTTATGCTGTAACCCATCAGCACCAATGATTGATTTAGCCAATATTGCTATT
>NZ_FMBA01000021.1 GCF_900094935.1 Gilliamella intestini | reverse complement strand
GTTTGATTCATTTCTGACTCTCCTTTTGTGTTATAAAACAACTTAAATGTCAGATTAAGTAGAGACTATTACATAATATGCCCAAGATAGATGGTTTTCAATTACATCATATTATTCCGAAATCACTTGCTGAAGGAGCGAAACCACATGAGATATTTAAACTTAGTGGATATGACATACATAATATGAAGAATACTATTTATTTGCCAACAGATAGACAATTTCATCCAATAAGATCAATCCATAGCGGATACAATAAACTCCATGCTCAATACAATGCTGACATGAGAGTACAATTAGATGATTTAGTGTCTTTTGGGAAAGAAAATAATTGGACAAAAGAGCAATATCACGATGCTATGCAAAATTTGATTAATGATACAAGACAGGATTTAAGAAAAGGTAAAATTAAATTACATTGTAAAGGTTAATTTTTATGAATTATTATAGGCTTTCAATTTTTTATAAGCGAGATGTTTTCTTTTCATTTGATGGAAATTCAGATAAAAAAGAATTAGAAAATGGAGTATTCTTTGGGAAAAGCAATCCAATAAAATATACCGTAGATAAAATAGATAAGTATCTGCTAAACTATGATATTCTACCAACGATTGGAGCTCCTTTGGTAAGTACAAAATTTAAGACAGAATTTGAGCGATTATTAGGTAATGATTGTGAATTTTTACCTGCTACTATAGTTTCTTCAGAAAATGGAATTATAGAAAACTCGTTTTATGTTTTAAATTTACTAAAAGTTATAGAGTGCATAGATTATTCTAGGTCAGAAGTCCGTCCATTAATTAAAAATGTTCCTAATAGTCCTATTAAAATAATTGTTTTGTACCTAAATAAAGAGAATTTGCAAAACGTTCATATTTGCAGAATGCAAGAATCAAAATCAATTATTATTGTTGATGAAACTTTTGTTGATTTGTGTAACAAGATAGGAATAAATGGAATTGGTTTTATAAAAGAAGGTAATCAACAACAACCAGATTTTTTCGAATAAAAGACCCCATCCCAAATTTTGTGTATTTATTCGTTAAAAGTGACGGTTGATCCTGTCACCAAATTCTGAGGATGTTGAAACGGGGCTTTATTATAATCGTTTCAGGTATTACGACAGTAATACAGGAACTTATATAAGTCAAGACCCTATCGGGCTAGCAGGTAATAACCCGAATTTTTATGCATATGTGCATGATTCGAATACGATGGTTGATGTGTTCCGGTTAAGTGGGATATTAACTATATTCTCAGACTCCCCAAATGGAGATCCTATAGGGCATGCTTTCATTGGTGTTACTGAGAATGGAAAAACAACTTATATAGGTCAATGGCCAGGAACAGCTGATAATATAGGATTTGAAAAAGGAGACCTTCCAAGACTATTTTTCTCTAAAATGGAGGGTACATTAGTAAGTCCAGATACCTCTCATTTAAGAAGTTCTGAATTAACCTCTATATCATTCGATTTAGATGATATGCAAATGTCTAATTTAAAAAAGTATGTTGATAATTTTGATGTTGAAAATGGAACAAAAGGATATAATTTGCGTAATAGACAATGTGCAAGTTTTGCGTATGGTGCATCTCAAGCAGCAGGTATAAAAGAAATGAAAATGCCTTGGTATAAATGGATTACGCCCGCTTCATTAGCTAAAAAAATAAATTCATTAAAACCTAAAATAAAATGTCCAAGTTAATTTCAATAATAATTTTTTTAATAATATATTTATTAATTATGTTCTCATTTTCTAAACCTAAGTTTTATATAAAATCCTATCAATATGATAAGGGTTACGATTCTTTTACATTAAAAATTTTTTCTGAGGTTAAAGAAAAAAAGTGTGGCTTTATTAATATTTCAAAAGAACATGTAACTTTTCAATATTATTATAATTTTAATAATTCAAAAAAAGGTGCTGTATCTGTAAAAGATATTATTTTTGATTATAAGAATAGTCAATTTCTAATAATAAATAAGGTAAATAATGATAAAATATTAAGTATTAATTGTAAAGAAGATATATATATCAAAGCAAATAATTATTTAATAGAAAAGAAGAAACAATTTAAAGATGAGAGTTTTAAATCTAGTTTAGATATTTTTTTAAATAGGTAACAATTAATAAAAGCTGAAGAGTAGAAATAAACAAGTCAACTTTTTAAAGTTATTTTTTTAAGAAGATAAGTTTTCCATTCCATTCCGGCAACCGGGGCAGTATGAAGACCAAGAACTAGACGGGCTTTATTATAATCGGTTTAGGTATTACGACAGTAATACAGGAACTTATATAAGCCAAGACCCGATAGGGTTAGCAGGCGGTATGGCTTTGTATAATTACGTTCATGATGCCAACACTTGGATAGACCCATTTGGGTTAACAGGTACATATATGTTTACTGACGGTACAGATTGGTATATTGGTAAGGGAGCAAAAGATAGAATGTATACTTCAATGAAACAAAGAGTTGGAGGTAAAGCTAATGTGACTCAAGGAATACACGTTGATTTTGGGGATGACAAAATAGGATTAATGGTAGAAGCAGAACTAATTAGAAGAAATAATGCTGTAAAAGACCCAACATTTAAAAACTCAATCAATTCACCAGGAGAAAAGCTCCTAAAAGACGCAGAACTAAATAACAAATCGCTATACGATGATATTGTAAAAAAAGCAGATGACTTTGAAACCAAATTTAATAATCAAAAAGGAAAAGGAATAAAATGTCATTAGATAAAACAATAAGAGAAAATTTGAATGGAAAGTATTTAATAATTCATTCAAACGATTTAGAAGAGGGGATAAATTACGCCATTCGAATGAAAGTTTCTCAAATTCAATTAAGAGGGATATTGGGGAGAGAGAATAGCGATGTTAAAATAGATTTTAAAGTGTTTGAGAAAATTTCTACACAGCTAAAGATTTTATCATTAAGCACTATTGGAAATGCAATTAATACAGAGGGAATATATTTTCTTGAAAATTTGGAAAAGCTCTATTTGGATAAACAAAAATTCAAAATAGATGTTTCAAAATTCCCTAAAATTAAACATTTAGGTAGTGAATATTGGAAAGGGCTAATAAATTTGAATAATACACACACTTTGCAAAGTTTGGTGATTTCAAAACTTCCTAATACAAATCTTAAAGAATTGTCAGAATTACAAAAATTGCAAATTGTTCATATTTATAGTTCGAAAATAGAAGCATTAGCAGGTATAGAAATGCTTCCAATAAAAGAATTATTATTAGCGAGAAACAGCATTTTAGAGGATATACAAGCTATAAAAGAATTGAAATCACTACAAAAATTACTCATTGAAAAGTGTAAAAAAATTACTGATTACACTTTAATAGATAGTTTAAAAGAGAAAGTGGATGTAAGAATTATTAAATAACAAAGTCAAAAAATAATAATAAAACGACCGTATCCTAAATTCTGTGTATTTATCCGTTAAAAGTGACGGTTAATTCTATCTCCAAATTCTGAGGATGTTGAAACGGGGCTTTATTATAATCGTTTCCGATATTATAATCCTGAAACCGGCTTATATATTAGCCAAGATCCGATAGGGTTAGCAGGTAATAACCCGAATTTTTATGCGTATGTGCATGATAGCAATGCTTGGGTGGATCCGTTTGGGTTAAGTGAGTGTTCTTTAGATGAATTAGTAAAGAAGGCGTCTAAGTGGCAAGGTCAGGGAGATTATCCAGGTATCGACGACTGGGTAGTAGGAAAGCTAAAAAAAGGTGATATTATTTATGGAGGGGTTCCTGGACAGTCAGAATTTTATTTATCTAAAGCAAGTTTAGAAGCTGCAAAAGGTTCAAAAGAAGCCTTATGGAAAAGTGCTCAAGTTAAGGCACATGATGTATTTGGTTACAGATCGAAAGTTCAAGCATACGAAGTACTAAAGGATACAGATGTAGCTACTTCTATAGTTAAAGCTAATCCTCATTTAGGAGATGGTGGAGCCGTACAATATTTTGTTGATAATTTTAGTGATGTTTTAAAGCCAGTGGGAAATACAATTGATTTATTTTAAAAATTATGGAAGTAGAAGATATTAAGGTCTGTGAACCAATTAGTATATTAGTTAATATTTTTTTGAATCATGGATTTAAAATAATAGAGCAAAAAGTAACTGATTATCATTTTCATGAATTATATTTTAAGTTAGAAGGTAAATATTTTGGTGGTATTGATAATATTAATGTAGATAAAATAATAAGACATAATACTAATATATTTTTATGTAGTTGTCATTGGTCAATAGTAGAATTAGTGTATACTTGAAAGGTAAAAAACATATTGAAAAATTAATTTTCTACAAAATATATTCAAAATAAAACCCAAAAGCCAACATAAAAAAGTTGGCTTTTTTATTTAAGCGTTGAGCTTATCGAGAAGTGCCAGTCCATCCTCTGAAATACAACGGAGCTGCTGTGGGCGAAAAATGCATTCACACATGGGTATTTACACAGTCATTTTTTTCATAATTAAATCCCCTTTGCTTTTATCATAGAGAATTTTCTACTTTTTTGCTGTACTATTTTAGGGGATAGTTACAGTTTGACTCTAATTCGGAAGTTGACCCGTTTGGGTTGGATTTAAAACCTGAAAATGGAGAAATAAAAATGATTTAAACTATGTAGGAAAATTAGCTGAGCAAAATTGAATATTTGAACACGCCTTTCCTGTTGCGCCTTTTTTAGTACTTTTAAATCTAGACGCACATCATTTTATCTAGTTTTTTTGAGAAATTTTTGAAACTAAATTAATCAGTAGGGATTAATGGTAAGGCTGATAAACATGGTAAATATCTAAATCAATCACATAGTCTACAGCAATATTTTTATTATACGGATAAATTTGATAACCATAACGAAAGCAAAATATGTGAGTAAAATTTTCGGAACCTACATCATTGAGAACTTTCATCATACGCGATTTTAGCTGCCCTATTGATGAAGCTTTGCCTGAAATTAATGTATCACCATAAAAACTTTCAATTTCAATTATCATTTTTTCAGATTTTAAAATTTATCCTGTCGTAGAATTTAGTTAACGTAATTGATGAGGAATAAAAATTGTTACAAAATAATTTGTTAACTGTAACACCAAGCCCCAAATAAATCAACATTAAGTTTATAAAATACTTCTTATTATGTCTATAATATTACGGTTTATCCTCTCACCATGCTATATATTGTTTATGCGATATAAGTCTGATAGCTAGCTCAAACTGTATTTTAAAAGTGATTAAGTATATAATGTTTCGCAAATTTAATTAATTTATATCATCTAAAATATATTTTTATGAAATCTTCAATTATCAACAAATTAGAAATGCTACAAGAGCGTTATGAAGAAGTTCAAGCATTATTGTCTGATGCTTCGGTTATTGCGGATCAAAATCGCTTTCGCACTTTGTCTAAAGAATACTCACAATTAACAGGGGTTGTTAAGTGTTTTTCTGATTGGAAGCAAACACAAGAGGATATCGAGACAGCTAAAATGATGCTATCTGATCCTGAAATGAGTGAAATGGCCCAAGAGGAGTTAAACGAAGCATTAAGTCGAGTTGAAGAACAAGAAAAGCAACTACAAGTTTTACTATTACCTAAAGATCCTAATGATGATTATAATTGTTTTGTCGAAGTTAGAGCAGGAACTGGTGGCGATGAAGCGGCTATTTTTGCTGGCGACTTAGCACGAATGTATACAAGATTTGCCGAATCACGGAATTGGCGTGTTGAGATTATGAGTGCAAATGATGGTGAACATGGTGGCTATAAAGAAGTTATTATGTTAGTTAGTGGGGATGGTGTTTATGGTAATTTAAAATTTGAATCTGGTGGACACCGAGTTCAACGTGTGCCAGAAACAGAATCTCAAGGTCGTATTCATACATCTGCTTGTACTGTTGCTGTTTTACCAGAAGTCCCTGAAGCAGAAATGCCCGAAATCAACCCCGCTGATTTAAAAATTGATACCTATCGTTCATCTGGCGCAGGTGGTCAGCATGTTAATACAACAGATTCTGCTATTCGTATTACCCACATTCCTACGGGCATCGTTGTTGAATGTCAAGATGAACGATCGCAACATAAAAACAGAGCTAAAGCGATGTCAGTTTTAGCCGCAAGAATTCAAGATGCAGAACTACGCAAGCGTCAACAAGAAGAGGCTTCAACACGTCGAAATCTATTAGGTTCAGGCGATCGTTCAGATAGAATCAGAACATATAACTATCCACAAGGTCGAGTAACCGATCATCGAATTAATTTAACGCTTTACCGTTTAGACGAAGTCATGGAAGGGAAATTAGAGATGCTAATCGATCCGATTGTGCAGGAATATCAAGCCGATCAACTAGCAGCTTTATCGGAACAAGATGAATGACATACTTACAATGGCTTAAAAATGCATCTCAAACCTTGTCAGATAGTGAAAGTCCAAAGCGAGATGCTGAAATTTTACTGAGTTTTGTTACGCAAAAAACACGAACATTTTTAATGGCGTTTAGTGAAACATTACTGACTGATGATCAGTTAATTGCATTATCTGAATGTTTAAAACGTAGGCAAAATGGTGAGCCTATCGCTTATATAACTGGCGAAAAAGAGTTTTGGTCTTTAAAGTTTAATGTTTCTAATGCCACTTTAATACCTAGACCAGATACCGAAAAATTAGTTGAATTAGGTTTAGAGTACCTTCCTAAAGTGCCTTGTGAAGTATTGGATCTTGGCACGGGAACAGGCGCAATAGTTATTGCTATGGCCACCGAGCGCCAAGATTGTTTATTTACCGCTATTGAAAAAAATAAAGATGCTCTGATATTAGCGCAACAAAATGCAGCCCAAATAGGGGTAAATAATGTCTACTTTTTGCAAGGTGATTGGTATAAACCAATAAAAAACCGCAAATTTTCAATGATTGTTAGTAATCCGCCTTATATTGAACCAACTGATATTCATTTATCACAAGGCGATGTTCGTTATGAACCAAGAAGTGCATTAGTTTCTGAAGATGATGGTTTAGCTGATATTAAACTAATTGTACAAGGTGCAACTAAGCACTTAAACCAATATGGGTGGTTACTAATAGAACATGGTTGGAAACAAGGCGAGGCAGTGCAAACTGTTTTTAAACAACACGGATTTCAATTAGTAGAAACCTTCACCGACTACAGTGGTAATGATAGGGTCACCCTTGGTCGCTGGTTTAAACCTTAACTAGGAAAATTTTATGATGCAGCAAAAAAAAGTAAACATTGGTGACATTACTGTCGCTAATGATCTACCCTTTGTACTATTTGGTGGTATGAATGTGCTTGAATCTCGTGATTTGGCGATGAAAATCTGTGAACATTATGTCACCGTTACCAATAAACTAAATATTCCTTATATTTTTAAAGCGTCTTTTGATAAAGCAAATCGCTCATCAATTCATTCCTATCGTGGACCAGGATTAGAAGAAGGGCTAAAAATATTCCAAGAGCTTAAACAACAATTTGGCGTTAAAATTATTACTGATGTACATACTGAAGCACAATGTCAACCCGTTGCTGATGTGGTTGATGTAATTCAATTACCTGCCTTTTTAGCAAGACAAACGGATTTAGTTGTTGCAATGGCTAAAACAGGCGCAGTAATTAATGTCAAAAAACCACAATTTGTCAGTCCAGGGCAGATGGGCAATATTGTTGAAAAATTTGAAGAGGCTGGTAACAATCAAATCATCCTTTGTGATCGTGGTAGCTGTTTTGGTTATGACAACTTAGTGGTTGATATGCTTGGTTTTAACATTATGAAAAAAGCAAGCAAAGGGTCACCAGTTATTTTTGATGTTACTCATGCTCTTCAATGCCGTGATCCTATGGGAGCAGCATCAGGTGGACGTCGTGGTCAAGTAACAGAACTTGCACGTTCGGGCATGGCTGTTGGTATTGCTGGGTTATTTTTAGAATCCCACCCAGATCCAAGTCATGCAAAATGTGATGGACCGTCAGCGTTACCACTAGCAAAATTGGAACCTTTCTTAAAACAGATGAAAGCCATTGATGAACTAGTAAAAAGTTTTGATGAAATTGATACTGAACACTAAGAGTTTAATTATTTAGCTACAATTAAAAAAACGTTATTTATTATAAAGTAAACGGTATTTTTAGCATATTAATAAAAAAGAGAAACCAAATGTGATTTCTCTTTTTTATTTGGTTATGTGGTCATTTTACGTTATTAATCTTTAGAAATTACTTACTTTTTAATTTTCAATTTTTCAACCACAGTAATAAATATACATAAAAAATGCCATATCCTAAATCATAGGTAGCGTGTTGATATTATAAATAAAATTGGTGATAGACTAAATATTGACACCAAACGTTCATCTAGAACATATTCATTAACATCTTCCAAAATCGTCATAACACATTAAATAGTGTGACTTTAATGATTAATACTAACGTAATTTTGTACGTGGGTTGGTCATTTACAATGGGATATTTATACAAAGGTTTATATTTTAGGTGATATTTTTGTAAAAAATATTCAGGATTCTATACCGTCATAAGTTTAAAAAACTCTAAAAAAAGCCCGTCATATTATTTTTCACAATAAAAAAAGTTGTGACTTTTATCTAAAAATTTGCATAAAAATTGATTTTTTTAGTGATTATGATCACGATTTAGAGTGTTTAATTTGCTAGATAAAATATGTTTATGCATTATAAAAATACATATTTACCTCATATCTGAATTTAAATATGTTCCTAAATAAAGCTTAGTTTTCAAATATTTAAAATAAAAGTTACTTTGAAGTTCAATTTATTAATAATAATCATATGTTAATAAGTTTTACTGTAAGTTAAATAGCATAATTTCATTATTTTAGGAAAATAAATATGAATATTTATAATGCAAAAATGATACCTAACCGATTAAATCTTTTAACTAAACTTATTTTTTCTTTTTCTGTTTTAATGGGGGTAACTCCAGTTGATGCCGTCTATGAAAATCATTTTTTCGATGATGCTTCATTAACTGGTAACGTCTTTTTTTGGAATCGTGATCGTGACCGTAAAGATATAGAAACCAATAAATATAAAAGCAATATTAGACAATCAACATTTAATAGTAATTTGGATTATCGTTCTGGCTATATTGCCGACAAATTTGCTATTGAACTTGGTGGTTATGGCGCTTGGGAAGTCAGTAATGGCGGTAATGGACACCCAAATGAAATAGGATTTAGTGGTGCTCATACCCGTTGGGATGAGGATTGGAAGAAAGATGTCAGTGGACTGAGCTTTTATAAAGCACAAGCAAATTTCAAAATTGACGAATTATTTTGGGTAAAAGCAGGTTATATTCAACCCTCAGGTCAAACGTTACTTGCACCACACTGGAGTTTATTGCCAGGTACTTATCGAGGTTTTGAGGTAGGGTCAACGCTTGATTTTGATAGCGCTGGAGCATTGTCGATGTCATATATGTGGAGTGATAAATATAAAGCACCTTGGTATAAACGGCTTTATGAATTTAAACAGTGGGGAAAAGGTAAAAAAATTGATTATTTACATTCTGCCGGTTTGAAGTATGACTTTAAAAATGACTTAGTATTAGAAAGTGCATTTGGACAAGCACAAAATTATATGAACCAATTTTTTGGTAAAGTATCTTATAAAATGGAAGTGTTTGATAATCCTATGATTATGAGCTACCAATTTTATGGCGCTAAAGATCAATCGCATAAAGGTACAGATGTATATGATGGCTTAGCGTGGTTGCAAGCAGCAACATTAGGCTATCAAGTTGGTGCTATCGGTCTACGATTTGAAGGCGTTTCGGTTAAAGCTGATGGAGAACAGGGATTCTTTTTACAACGTATGACACCTGATTATGCTTCATCAAATGGTCGTTTAGATATATGGTGGAATTCTCGCTCAGACTTCAATGCCAATGGTGAAAAAGCCCTGTTTGCTGAAGTGACTTATGATTTAAGTCACCTATCTCATTATTTAGCGGGTTGGAAAACAGGTGCGTCTTATGCCTATGGTTGGGATGCAAAACCTAGCACTAATCGTCAATACAATCAAAAACAGCGTTTGATTGAATCTGCATATAACTTTGATTTAGGTTATACCGTGCAAAAAAGTTGGGCAAAAGATACAACCTTCCAATTGCACTATACCAAATATAATAACCATTCAAATATACCGAGCTGGGGTGGTGGATACGGTAATATCTTTCAAGATGAACGGGACATTAAATTTATTGTTACAATTCCATTCACTGTTTTTAGTGCTAAACAAAAATAGGTAAAAAAGATGAAAAAGATTAAGGCAACGATATTAGCAACTTCAATCCTTTCTTTGTTAAATATATGTGCGATCCAATCAGTACATGCTTCTCAACAAATTGCTGATTTGATTAGTTCTCAACTTAATGTTAAATATGAAGTCGTCGACAATCAAGCTGGCGCAAATGGCGTTAACTGTTCAGCTTTAGGTGCTGATTGGGCTTCTTGTAATAACGTCATGATTTCAATTAAAAATACTGGAACAGCCATTAATAATAAAGATTGGGCTATCTATTTTGATAATATCAGAATGATTCTAGCTGTAGACAATGATCAGTTTAAAATCACCCATATTACAGGTGATTTACATAAGCTCGAGCCAACAGAAAAGTTCACTGGTTTTCCTGCCAATACAACGGTGAATATTCCAATTATTGGGGAATATTGGATTGTAAGTGAAAGTGATGTTATGCCACGTTGGTATGTAACTTCCAGTGATGCTAAACCCAAAATTATTGCTAACACTAACACGGATTCTGACAATTTATCGGCATTTGTTGCACCAATAAAACAACAATGGAAAAGAACGGCTGATGATCAAAATATTTTAATGACGCCTGCTAACCGTTTTGAATATAACGCCGATATTAATAAATTATCTGAATTATCGTTACGAGGGCAAATTCTACCAACACCAAGCAAACTTACAATAGGTAAAGAGGATGTTACGATTGATCAGCAAGGAGTTAATTTGATCCTTAATGGTTTAAATCAAGAAAGTTTAGCTATTTTACAGGATCAATTTAAAGCATTAAACATTGCAGTAACAGGAAAAGGTTATCAAATAAAAGCAACGATTGATCCTAAACAATTCGAACAAGGAAAAGTAGGATCATATCAATTAGATATTAAAAATGATAAGACATTAATCACCGCTTATGATGAAGCAGGGATTTTTTATGCCATTCAATCCATTTTATCTATCATTCCCGTAAATCATTCAAATTCAATACCAATGCTAAATGCTGTTGATTCGCCACGTTTTGTTTATCGAGGAATTATGCTTGATATTGGGCGTAATTTTAAATCTAAACAAGCCATATTAAGTTTATTAGATCAAATGGCAAAATATAAAATGAATAAATTTCATTTTCACTTAAGTGACGATGAAGGTTGGCGAATTCAAATTCCTGGATTACCTGAGCTAACCGATATCGGTAGTAAACGTTGTCATGATTTGTCAGAGCAAAATTGTTTATTACCACAATTAGGTTCGGGACCTGATAGTAATACAAGTGGATCGGGATTTTTAAGTCGTAATGATTACATTGAAATTGTCAAATATGCAAAAGCACGTTTTATCGAGGTCATACCTGAAATTGATATGCCAGCACATGCTAGAGCCGCAATAGTATCAATGGAAGCACGTTATAAACGCCTAATAAATGAAGGAAAAGAGCAACAAGCTAATGAGTATCGTTTAGTTGATCCAACCGATACATCCAATACCACAACGGTACAATTTTATAATCGCTTAAGCTATTTGAATCCTTGTCTTGATTCATCTAAACGCTTTGTTAATAAAGTTATCGATGAAATCGCAAAAATGCATATTGAAGCAGGGCAACCGCTTAATACTTGGCATTTTGGTGGTGATGAGGCTAAAAATATCCGTTTAGGCGCAGGTTATCAAGATCTACAAGTAAAAGATAAAAGTGATACTAAAGGAACGATAGATCAAAGCATAGAAGATCATCCATGGGCAAAATCTCAAACCTGCCAAACCTTTGTGTCAAAAGGAAAGGTAAAAGATATTGAACATCTACCAAGTTATTTTGCACAACAAGTCAGTACCATTATTAAAGATCATGGCATAAACCATATGCAAGCATGGCAAGATGGCATGAAACATGCCGAAAATGCCAAATCTTTTGCGGTTGATAAAGTGACAGTTAACTTTTGGGACACCTTATATTGGGGAGGATTTGATTCGGTTAATGAATGGACAAATAAAGGTTATCAAGTAATTATCTCTAATCCAGACTATGTTTATTTAGATATGCCATATGAAGTGAATCCAAAAGAGAGTGGTTACTATTGGGCAACACGTTTTAATGATGAGCGTAAAATATTTAGCTTTGCACCCAATAATTTACCTCAAAATGCTGAAACATCGGTTGATCGTGATGGTAACTCATTTACAGCTAAAGGAACCATGAATTGGCCCGGTGCTTATGGGCTATCAGCACAAATTTGGACTGAAGATATCCGTAGTGATAACAAAATGCAATATATGGCTTTTCCTCGTTTACTAGCGGTTGCTGAAAGGTCTTGGCATCAAGGGGATTGGGAGATGGCTTATCAAAAAGATCGCCAATATCAGCAAGGTGAAACACATTATGTAGATAGCAAAGCGTTACATGATGATTGGAATCGCTTTGCTAATTTACTTGGACAAAGAGAGCTAGCTAAACTTGATCTTGCAAGTATAAATTATCGATTACCTATTCCTGGTGCAAAAATTGTAAATGGTAAATTAAACGCTAATATTGTATTTCCAGGGTTAAACATTGAATATTCAACCAATAACGGAAAAGATTGGAAACGTTATAGTGATCCAGTTGCCATTAATAAAGATGATACTATTTTTGTTCGTAGTATTTCGCCAGATCAAAAAAGAACAAGTCGTATAGAACAGCTAAATTAAGTTTTTAAATATTGATATTCTTATCCATTTACTGGATAAGAATAAAGCCTAAGAAAGGGAATTGATGATATTTAATGAAGCGTTTTCATTAGCTCAGTTTCATCAAAATTGTCATCATTCCCATCTTCAAAATAAGTGCCCCAACCATCATAAGTGACGCCAAATTGGGTAGTAAGTGTGATGATTTCTGCAATTTGTGCATTTATTAGTTCGGCATTGAGTGGGCTTTCGGTAACAATATCAAAAGCGATAACAACATTGCCAGCATCGTCAATATCTTCATCGGGATCGGTTGCTTCATAACCCAATTTATAGGCTTCTACTGCTACTTTTTCTAATTTATCAAAATCTTGTGATGAAATGTGATGCTCAATGATATAAAGTGCATGAGGATCGCTACCATCTTCTAATAGTTCCTCAATAATCGCGCTAGTATCTTGTTGAGCAAGGCGAATTTGATCTTTCATAATATACCTTTTAGTGGTCATGCAAATTGTGTGGTATATTACACGTTTCAAAATAATTTTCGAGAAAAAAATGATCGTTGATTTACATTCACATACTACAGCATCGGATGGTCTCTTAACACCTAGCGCTCTTGTCAAAAGAGCTGTAGATAACCAAATTGCTATTTTGGCTATTACCGACCATGACACCGTTAAAGGTTTACCTGAAGCTCAAAAAACGATTATTACCGAAAATTTACCTATTAAATTAGCTTGTGGTGTTGAAATATCAACTTCTTGGAAAAACAACGAAATCCATGTTGTTGGGTTAAATATGGATATTGCACATCCTGAGTTAACGACACTGCTATCATCACAAGAACAAGGAAGAATCGATCGAGCGTTGGCTATAAGCCATAAATTAACTAAAGTTAGTATTGAAAACGCTTATCAACAAGCACAACAATTTGCAAAAGGAGACATTGTTTCGCGTGCCCATTTTGCAAGATTTTTAGTTGCTAACGGCTATGTTAAAGACGTTAAACGTGCGTTTAAAACTTACTTAGGCAAAGGTGGTTATGCTTATGTACCTGCAACATGGTGTAGTATTTTAGATGCGGTTAGTGCCATTCATGCTGCAGGAGGGCAAGCAGTACTTGCGCATCCAAGTCGCTATGATCTAACTTTAACTAAATTGAAATTATTAATAAGTGAGTTTAAAGCTAGTGGTGGTGATGCAATTGAAGTTTCACAAAGTAGGCAAACGCAAGATGATTTACAAAAATTAGCTAGATTAGCCAATGAATTTGAACTATTGGCATCACAAGGATCGGATTTTCATGGTGTTGACACCTATTTAGATTTAGGTAAAACAACCCCATTGCCTGGTAGTGTTACACCAATTTGGCATAATTGGAAACTCTAAATAAATCTGGATTAAAATCCATTTATATTCGTGCTTCACTATAAGGTTAACGATATAAAATTTAATCATGTAAATCAGATTAACAATAATATTGATATAGAAGAAAATTATGAGTCAAACTTTTTATATTCATCCTGATAATCCGCAAACTCGATTATTAAATCAAGTTGTCAACATATTAAATGATGGTGGTGTTATCGCTTTTCCGACTGATTCAGGATATTCATTGGGTTGTTTACTAGACAATAAATCGGGTGTTGATCGAATTTGTCAAATTCGTCAACTTGATAAAAATCACAATTTTACCTTGATGTGCCGTGATCTTTCTGAACTATCTAGTTATGCTTTTGTAGATAACATAACTTTTCGGTTACTAAAAAATAATACCCCAGGTAAATATGTTTTTATTTTACAGGCAAGTAAAGAAGTACCCCGTCGATTGATGAATGAAAAACGCAAAACAATTGGACTAAGAATTCCTGATAATAAAATTGATTTAGCGTTGCTCGAATTATTAGGACAGCCATTAATGACTGCGACATTAATTTTACCTAATGATGACCAAGCGCAATCCGATCCCGACGAAATAGAAGATAAAATAGGTCATCAACTTGATGCGATTTTGCACGGTGGTTATATAGGTCAACAACCTACTAGTGTAATTGACTTGACTAATGACTATCCAACAATTATTCGTAAAGGAAGTGGAGACACTAAGCCATTCGAATAAATGTTCATTTTTTATTGTCAATATATCGACAATATAGTTAATAGAAAATTGATACCTGAGAAGGTAACAGCGAGGATTTTATGAAAAATAGTAAATCAGCATTCCCACAACTTGGCAAAAAGACAAATAGCGTTAAAGCAAAAATAAAGCAACCCTACGAAAAACCAAAAACCTCAAGCTTACCAGCTGTTACACGTAAAAAATCAACGCATGATAATACTGAAAAACTCCAAAAAGTATTAGCTAATTTAGGTAATGGATCGCGCCGAGAAATTGAAGCAATGATTGCAGACGGTAAAATCAGTGTAGATGGTAAAATTGCTTCATTAGGCGATCGGGTTGATGTTAATGCCAATCCGAAAATTCGTATCAATGGATATCTGATTCAACTTAGAAGCAAAGAAAAAGAAGTTTGCCGAGTACTCGTTTATTACAAACCAGAAGGCGAAATTTGTTCACGCAATGATCCGCAAGGACGGGCAACTGTTTTTGAACGTTTACCTAGATTAAAAAATGCACGTTGGATTAATATCGGTCGGCTTGATATTAATACTTCGGGTTTATTATTATTTACAACCGATGGTGAACTAGCTAATCGCCTAATGCATCCACGGCACGAGATTGAGCGTGAATATGCAGTGCGAGTATTTGGGAAAGTCACTGATCAACAAATTTTTCAGCTACGTAAAGGAGTACAACTAGAAGATGGTCCCGCCTCATTTCAATCAATAAAAGCACAAGGGGGTGACGGAATTAATCAGTGGTTTAATGTGGTGATAACTGAAGGTCGTAACCGAGAAGTACGCCGCATGTGGGAAGCGGTAGACGTGCAGGTTAGTCGATTATTACGAATCCGCTATGGCGATATATCGTTACCAAAAGGATTATCACGCGGAACTTGGCTTGAGTTAGATATTGAATCGGTCAATTATCTACGCCAAATCGTAGGTATGCAACAGCAAGAAAAAAGCTTTGTCAAAAACTCATCCGACAAACGGTTGCAGCGCCCTAAACGAGCTAAACTAGCCAATTTATCAAAAGCCCAACGTTCACCGCGTCAAGCCACAGCCAAAAAAACAACCAGAAAATAGCATTTTCTACTCTCAATAAAATGGACCTTATTGAGAGTTTTTCGCACCATTATCTAATCTTCTATTATTTCCATAATAATCTATTAATTTTGATTTAATTGTTATTTAGCAAAAAAAGTTAATGAATTATCTAAAGTTTTTTATAAGCTAATCTGTAATCATTATTGGCTAATTTAATTAGTTACAACTAATAAAATAGTTTTATTTGCAATGAATTGGTAATTTAGTTAAAACCTACTAAAAGGAAATATTATGAGGATAGCCATAACAATGTTATTTATTTTTCTTTTAACAGCTTGCCATGTTCGTACCGCTGAACAGGCCTATAAAGAAGGAAAATATTTAGAAAGTATAAGTTTATTAACAAATAGTATTGAAGAAAAAGGCGAAGCAAAATTTGATAAAGATAAAGCTGAAAAATTAAGAACGATGGTCAGTAATATTATGGCTCATTACGAAACTAATTTAGCTAACACCCCAAGCAACGATTACAAAAATCGTATTGATATTTATCAATGCCTACTTAAGATGAAAATGATGTTAAGAGATCGTTTTTATAGCCAAACGGTCAGTTTTTTCAATGATAAATACGATATCACAAAGCTAGAACAAATCATTGCTAAACAATATTATGATTATGGTAACTCTATAACAGGCAAAGATAGCCAAAGCTATCAACAAAAAGCAGAATTATATCAAAAAGGTTTAGAACTATATAATTACAAAAACATTGAAGCGCTATACAAAAATGCTAACACCAAATATATGCAACTTGCCGCTAAAGAGTATTATGATCAAGGAAAAATATTAGAAAAGCAAGGTGACTATAAAGCGGCATCGGACGCATTTAATAATGCCTCGGCTGTATATAAACCGCTTGGCAAGTACAAAGATAGCGACAAACTTTCTATTGATAATGATAGAAAATATTCTCAACAACAAGCCGAAATCGCTTACAATCAAGCTCAACAACTAGCAAAAGCAGCAACTCACCGTTATCAATTCCGAGAAGTAGCTCAATACTATGCATCAGCAGCTTCGGCTTATCGACAATATGGATATTTTCGTGATGCAACTTCACAAGCAGAAAATTACAAGAAAAAAGGGAAAATAAAAGTTTATTATAATTCTTTAGAATTAAAATCTTATGTACTAGATATATTAAGTAAAGACTTTATAGAATTTATTATTTATGAACCTAGTCAAGCGGATGTCACAATCCGTGTCAAAACAAATGTTGAATTTTCTGATCTGGGGCAATCGGTTAACAATGAAACCAAAACCGAAAAAGTATTTGATAAATATGTTGAAATTACTGACGAAAACGGCAATAAAAATCAAATCAAGACCTATAAAGATCAACCATTTAATTTACAAACGGTGACTCACAGCAATAAACTTACCTTGACGACTGAAATTGAGGCTCATGGCATCTATAGTTACAGTAAATCATTTAATATTGTTAAAACATCTGCAAAGCATGATTATATCTATTCTGGCAATGTACCAGCAAATTTGCGTAATTACAGCGAAGGAACATTACAAAGTAAAGATAGCTTACTTCAAGCGGCAAAAGAACAGCAATTAACAGAGTTAAAAGTATATCTAGAAGATATGGTTCGAGATCTTTCATATTTATAATTGCTATAAATGCCATAACTCAAACTTAATTGAATAAAAACGACTTACTCATTGATGCTCATTTTAGTAAATGAGTGTTCAATGAGTAAACTGAATGTTATCTTTTATTTATTTGCAGGTTTGCTTTAATTCGTTAAATATTAACAAGTTCAGTCTGGATTAAATCATATTTAGTCAAAGATTAAAAAAGTATTTGGGACAGTACCAGTTAGCCAAACACCGTTATCGGCTAAATAAAATTTGAAGCCTTGTTGATACATTAGTAATGATTTTACTTTTAATACAATTGGTTTACCGTGTCGTTTTCCTACGGTATTTGCGGTTTGTTCATCAATCGATAAATGAACATAATGGCGATCGCTGGCAATTAATCCTTTTTCTTTAATTGAATCAATAAAACGTGTTGCGGTGCCGTGATATAGAAATTTGGGGGGAACTTGTTCTATATGATTAATTTTTACTTGTTGTGTTGAGTGACCTTGCGCGGCTCGTATTTTTAAACCATCATCTGAAATAGTAAAACGCTTTTTATCACTTGTTTTGATAACTTCTTCTATCAATTCCCTAGTCATAGATTCGCCATGTTGATTAGCTTGTAAGATCAGTTTATTAATATCGACCCATCCCTCAATATTTAAGGTTATACCAATGGCTTCTGGTTGATGTCTTAATACATAACTTAAAAACTTGCTTTTTTTATCTAATTGTTTTTTCATGTTTTTTATCACCAAACGGTATAGACTCCTGAATATTTTTTACAAAATATAACCTAAAAATGAACAGTCGAATAAATAGCAATAGTGATGGCATAGCTTACGTAAAAATTACGCAGTTTGTTTTCGTGTTCTAATCCTACTTTACTTGTATTATAGATAATTCCCTACTTTTGGGGCTTTACTATTTTAAGGAGGGAATTACAAGCTGATTCTACCCCAAATCAATCAATACCTAGCACCATTCGCCCATTTTTAGTTGCCACATTAACCACATTATCCAAATCAGTGTAACGGCATCCTGTTACTAACAATTTAAGTTCTTCCCACATATTACCCGTTGAAAATGGTAACATATAATCACTAACATTATCTGTGCCAATAGCAACAGGAATACCCGCAGCCGCCAGTTCATCAACAGGGGTTAATGAGTTACGAGTAGGGCCTTGTTCTTCACGGCGAGGGCTATCGATCCAAGCAAAAGGACAAGCAATAACCATCATTTTGGCTTCTTTCATTTTTTTGTAGAGTTTTTGGCGATATTCTAAACTATGCGCAGTGATAGAAATGCTATGGATGGCAACAACTCGCCCGTGCATACCATGCTCAAGAGTTTTGTCGGTAAGTTGTTCTGTTTCGATTTCATCTTGTGAGTTAAATTGGTCAACATGTACATGCACCATTTTGCCCAATGACTTACCTGTTTGCATTAACACATCAAGATGTTTAAGTCCCATACCTTCACCATGATCACGCTCATCACGACGTGGTAAACCACCAATAATATCAACTAAATCAGCCCCTTTATCAAACCAATAACGTGCTTCTTTATCAATAACACCTTTTAGTGTTTGATTAACTAATTTTATGGTGATGTCATTTTTATAAGTTTCTCGTGCTCTTAAGGCACCTTTAATTGCCCGCTCTTCTGCAATTGGGTCAATATCAACAAATGATCCCATGGCACTTACGCCTTGCTCAATCATACGTTCAACCGCCATACTAAAATGACGATAGTAATCATCTTCGCTCATTGATGCTTTGACTTTATCTAATGTATCCCATTTTTCAATTAAAGTTTGTTTTTGATAGACATCAAAACTATCAACCGAAATAGTAAAAGCACGATCAGCATGCATATGTGCATTAACCCATCCGCCATTTTGCTTAATATTATTCATTAAATAGGCTTTTAAACTTTGGTCTCTTGTGGTTAATAACATGTTTTTATGTTCAATCATAATATGCCTCTACAATTCAATCATTTTTAATGAAGTTGATAAAATCAGGCGCAATAGGCAAAAAAAATCCCCCAAAAAGGAGGATAAAATGGAGTCAATAATATTAATGATTAAGATTACTGAGTTACAATTGATCATTGCGCTTACACCGTATCGATAAAAAACTGCAGAAATTCTAACCAAAATATTTTTAATATCAAGTACTATAATTTATAAAATATATAAATAAATGAAATAGTTAAAGTATTATTTTTTAGATTTCTTACTTCAAAAAATAGTTTTTAATAAAGTTAATTACCAATAAAATAAGAAATAAAATCATAACTATTTATTTAATAATAATAATTCGTTGTCACAAAAATGAGATTATTAATCTTAAATACTGTTTTTGGATATTATCAGGAGCAAGCGTATACTACACTAATAACTATATTTTGAAATATAGGTAGGCTACTAACATGAGTCAATTAAATATTATTGCCACAATTACTGTTAAACCAGAATTCTATGATGCATTTCAACCAATATTTAAACGGCTAGTTGCAGGTAGTCGAGCTGAAGCTGGTTGTCTACGCTATGAACTAAATCAAAGTATAGATAATTCAAATATCTTCATAGTGATCGAAACATGGGTATCACAGTAGGCAATTGATTTTCACAATACAACGCCACATTTTGTTGAATTTGCCAACTTTGCTAAAGATCATACTGATAGATTAGAGATAAATATTGCCAAACAAGTAATATGACTTAAAGGATGATGGTAGTTAACATTTGGGGTTAACTACCATATTAATTAATCAAACAGTTCGATTTTTATATTCCGTGAATCACTTCGTCCCATATCGTCAAGCACTAAAATTTTAAAAGTTCCACTTTGTGTTGGGATCCAGCTAAGTGCCTTGCGTGGATCGGTTTGCCCAATAAAATTGTTATTAACAAACCAATAAAGTGATTTAACATCACCATCACTATTAGCAGTAAAACTAATTTGTTCATTTTTTTGTTTAGTGGTTCTAAATTGATAAACCACATTTTTAAGAGGCGAAGTTATTTTTGGCGGTTCGCCTAAAAAATTTTGTGATGAACCACAATGTTTTGTTGATGGTGGCGCTTTTTTAGGAATTCCCGCTTTAGCAAAAACAGCGGCTAAATCTGATGGCCAATATTCAAAAACAGCTAAGTGAGAGGTTGTTAAATCATAAGGAGGACAAACAGCTTTACCTGTTTGATTGTCGACCATAACGGGTCTAAAAATGGTATCGGGATTAATTGGTGATACCCCCGGAATAAACCACGTTTTACCTTTTGCCTTGCACCATTGAGTCAGTAGATTGCCACTGGTTAGACAAATATCAATACGCTTTAAATTTGGCGGTAATGGGCGATTAGGCTCACGCAAGTTAGGATAATAAGCTTTAATACTTTCAACGATATTAAAAAAGAGCGGTGTGGCGGCATCGACGCCTACAAAGGCATTATTACCACTACCATCAAAGTTACCAAGCCAAACTACCATTGCATAGTTACCAAAAGTTCCTGCTGTCCAAGCATCACGAAATCCCCATGATGTACCTGTCTTCCAAGCAACTGGCACCACCTTTTTTTGCATTTTGCTAAGTACATCTTGTGGGCGGGTATTTTGTTTCAACATATCAATAGTCATAAATGCTGTTTGTGGACTTAACAGCTTTTGTGGTTCAGGCTGCTCGGTTGTTTCAATAAATTGCAATGGCTGCCAACGGCCTTCGTTGGCTAGCATGGCATATAACCCGACTAACTCTTGTGCAGTGACTTCACCACCTCCTAACACTAAAGATAAACCATAATGCGACTCATCGGCGAGTTTTTGGATGTGGGCATTGACCAAAAATTGATAAAAAGAAGGATTATGTAATTTAGAGGCAACCGCTACAGCAGGAATATTACGGCTATGAATTAATGCATCGGTTGCCGAAATAGGACCACGAAAGTTACGATCAAAGTTTTCTGGCGTGTATGAACCAAAATCAGTTGCTACATCTTTTAAAATTGTACGAGGATGTAAAACACCTTGGTCAATACCAAGCGCATAAATAAACGGTTTAAGTGTAGATCCAGGTGAACGTTTAGCGAGTGTACCATTAACTTGACCTTGAATAGAATTGTCAAAATAATTAGCCGAGCCAATCAGCGCCTTAACCTTCATTGTTTGGGTATCAACCAAAATTACCGACGCATTATTAATACCTTTTATACGATTTCGCTCAATAAACAAATTAACTTGCCGACTGATGATTTTTTGCAGATTATTATCTAACGTAGTTTTAATTTCTTGAGCATCGCTATGCTGTTGTTGAATGATTTGATTAATAAAATGCGGTGCACCAAAAGGCATTCGTTCTGGTTGACGCAAAACCAGCTTTTGCGAAAAAAGAGCGGCAATATTGCTATCAACAAAATATTTTTCTTGCCAACGCTCAAATAATTGGTTTCTTGCTTTAACTAACGCTTTGCCAGCAAATCCTGTTTTTCGATCAACTCGATATGTTGGTGATTGAGGTAATACCACCAAAGTTAACGCCTCAGGCAAATTAACTTGTGAAGGTGGTTTATTAAAATAGATAAATGACGCTGCGCCAACACTTTCAATATTGCGACCAAAAGGGGCATAATTTAAATACGCTTCTAAAATATCATGTTTAGAATACATCAACTCTAACTGTATAGCCCTAGCAATTTGATGCAACTTCCCACCAATGGTTTTAGTATTTAACCGCCAATGCATTCGCGCTAGCTGCATGGTAATTGTTGAAGCACCTTGACGATTTCCACCACCAAGATAGGTTGCTCCAAAAGCCCTAATTAGACTAAATGGATTAAAGCCAATATGATAATAAAACCACTGATCTTCGTGTAACAACAAACCATTAACAATATCAGGTGAAATATCTTCCAAAGGCGTCCATAAACGATAACGCTCATCATTGGCTAATGTCATTCGAATTAGCTGGTTATTATTATCATAATAGCGCTTTGAAAAAGTGAGTGATTCAGAAAGAGGGGCATGTGGTAACAAACGAA
Source organism: Gilliamella intestini (assembly GCF_900094935.1). GTDB lineage: Bacteria > Pseudomonadota > Gammaproteobacteria > Enterobacterales > Orbaceae > Gilliamella > Gilliamella intestini. The sequence continues at coordinate 16,450 of NZ_FMBA01000021.1, read as the reverse complement.
TAACAAAGATCGTAATAAATAATAGCAACAAAGCCATTAACTTATTTTGATGACGAACAATAAACCTAAACATATTTAGTCAAAATTTTAAAAAGCATGTATTAAAAAACACCACCAATGCATTTATATTGGTGGTGGTCAAATTACATTTTGTCAACACTCTTAATGCCTAGCATCTCAAGACCCGTTTTAAGTGTTTTAGCTGTTAAAGAAGCTAATTTTAAGCGACTTTGTTTCAGGTTTTCGTTTTCTGCTGCTAAAATAGGGCAGTTTTCATAAAAACTTGAAAACAGCGTTGCAATTTCATAAAGATAAGCACAAAGCACATGCGGTGTACCTTCGCTTGCCACGATTGAAATAGTCTCATCAAATTGAATTAAACGAGTTGCTAAAGCACGCTCTTTATCAGATTCCAAATTAATATTAGCTGTTAAGCTCTTTTCGGAAATATTGGACTTTTTAAAAATTGATAACACACGGGTATAAGCATATTGCAAATAAGGTGCGGTATTGCCTTCAAATGACAACATATTATCCCAATCAAAAACATAATCAGTAGTACGGTTTTTTGAAAGATCGGCATATTTAACTGCACCAATAGCCACCGCATCGACAATTTTTGCAAGCTCACTTTCAGAAAGATCAGGATTTTTGCTACGAATTAACGTTGTTGCACGCTCACATGCTTCATCTAGCAAATCATTTAATTTAACAGTATCGCCAGAACGGGTTTTAAACGGCTTCCCATCTTTGCCGAGCATCATACCGAACATATGGTGCTCAAGTTTTAACGATTCTGGCACATACTTAGCTTTATGTACAATAGCCCAAACTTGCTCTAAATGCTGATGTTGACGGGAATCGGTATAATAAAGGATACGATCGGCATGTAACGTTTGGTAACGATATTTTGCACAAGCAATATCAGTTGTTGCATAAAGGTAACCACCATCACTTTTTTGGATGATAACACCCATCGGTTCGCCTTCTTTGTTTTTATACTCATCAAGAAAAACAACAATTGCCCCTTCACTTTCAACCGCAAGCCCTTTCTGTTTTAAATCGGCAACAATATTAGGTAGCATGCTGTTATAAATGCTTTCACCCATAGTGTCTTCAAGCGATAACGTAACATTTAAACGTTTATAAGTGGCAATATTTTGCGTCATGGTAATATCAACTAGTTTACGCCACATATCACGACAATATTCATCGCCACCTTGTAATTTCACTACATAATTACGAGCTTTTTCGGCAAAAATTTCGTCTTCGTCATAATGTTTTTTAGCGGCGCGATAGAATGATTCTAAATCTGAAAGATCCATATCATTGGCATGTTCATTTTGCATCTTTTCAAGATACGCAATTAACATTCCAAATTGAGTTCCCCAATCACCAACATGATTAGCACGAATAACATTATGCCCTAAAAAAGATAAAACACGAACACTAGCATCACCAATAATAGTTGAACGCAAGTGTCCAACATGCATCTCTTTGGCGACATTAGGCGCCGAATAATCAACCACAATAGTTTGCGGTTTGGCGGGTAAAGTAATATTAAGCTTATCACTACTTAAAGCAACTTCATTTTGCTCAGCAATCCAGCTATTTTTCAAAAAGATGTTAATAAAACCAGGACCTGCAATTTCAACTTTTTCAGCGATATCATCAACATCAAGATGCTGTAAAACCGTCTGAGCAAGTTCTCGAGGAGGCATCCCCATTTTTTTAGCAACAGACATAATGCCATTAGCTTGATAATCACCGAATTGTACTTTAGCTGATTGCTTAATTAAAGCGTCGCAGTTCTTATCTGCACCTGCCATAATCATAGCTTGCGAAACACGTTGCGTTAATAATTGTTGAATATTCACACTAAACCTAACCGATTATAATAAAATGCCCAATATAATACCGACAAAGTAATGAATTGTCACTGCCCGTATAATAGAGAAGCTTTTCTTTATAAAAAAATGGTAAGCAATATCTAATATTTTGGCAAGGATCATTAGTAGCTCCATTTTAATCTAAATTCAGTATATAATTTAAAAAAATCGTAACAAATGGGGCTGATAATGACGAATCAAAATAGTGAAAGTATTATTTCTGTTTCTCATCTTTTAGAGGCTAACCCAGCTTTTTGCTGTCAGTTAGATGGTAAAGGTAAAGCTATACCGCTTAATGAACATAGTGTGCCTTCTGTTTCGCAACCATTTTGGATTCATTTAGACTTTGCTAAACAAGAAACTGTTAATTGGATAAATACCACAAACCTAGTTCCTGATTTAATTAAAAATGAGTTGGTAAAACCTAAGCAAATATCCAAAGAGATTCGTTTTGAGTCGGGTGTTTTAGTCGTGCTAAAAGGTGTTAATTTTATTCCCAATGAACTCCCTGATCCTATTGTTACCTTTCGTTTTTATATAACTGATAACATGATTATTTCAACACGGCATCAACAAATTTCGGCTATTGCGGAATTAAAAGATCATCTAGAAAAGGGAATTGGTCCTGTAGATGTTGCTGATTGGTTGATTCAAATGTCTGATTTAATTAGTGATCAAGTTAATTTGTCTTTTGATAGTGTTCACAATAAAATCATCAAGTTAGAGGAATCTGTTTTAAACCAACGTATTTTTTCTTATAAAGAGATCGGTCGCGTTCGTAAACAGTTGATCGTCTTACGCCGATTGTTATCACCACAACGCGATATTTTTGTAAAGATTTCGACTGAAAGAATATCGTGGATTGACGATAACGATCGTCAACGCTTGCATGACATTTCTTATCAACAAAATCATTATGTATCAGATATCGATAGCTGTTTGTTGCGGTTAGCTTCTATTATGGAGCAGATTAATAGCTTTTTGGCCGAATCAACCAATAAACGAATTTACTTAATGTCGCTATTTACCATTATTTTTACACCCATTACGTTTTTAACCAGTTTGCTTGGTGTCAATTTAGCGGGTATTCCTTTTAGTAGCGAAGGTTGGTCTTTTGTTGGATTGATAATACTGCTTGTTATTATTTGTGTTATTTCGGTTATTTGGCTTAAATATAAAAAATGGTGGTAATTAAACTAATCTTTTTTGTAAAAAACGAATAACCGTTTATAATTTTTGGTATTTTTTATGAATAATTGTTGTTATGCGATCTAATCAGCCCTATCGTTTATTTATTGCTGAAAAACCCAGTTTAGCTCGGGCTATTGCTGATGTATTACCTAAGCCTCATCAAAAAGGTAATGGTTTTATTAAAGCAAGTAATGGTGATGTGGTTAGTTGGTGTATTGGGCACTTGCTTGAGCAAGCCACGCCAGAAGTTTATGATTCTCGATATAAAAAGTGGGCAATTAACGATTTACCCATCGTGCCTGAACAGTGGATATTAACGCCCAAAAACACGACACAAAAACAGTTTAATATTTTGGTGAATTTGATTAAATCGGCCGATCAAATTGTGCATGCAGGTGACCCAGATAGAGAAGGGCAGTTGTTGGTTGATGAAGTCTTAAATTATTGCCAATTACCGCCAAGTAAACGCAAATCAATAAAGCGCTGTTTGATCAGTGATTTAAATGCCAACGCTGTTGAAAAATCATTGCAACAATTACGCAACAATCAAGATTTTATTCCTTTATCAACCTCGGCATTAGCAAGAGCTCGAGCTGATTGGCTATATGGAATTAATATGAGTCGTCTTTGTACCATTGTAGGTCAAAAAAACGGTTATCGAGGTGTTTTATCAATTGGGCGAGTACAAACCCCTATTTTAGGGTTAGTGGTTAGACGAGATTTAGAGATAGCGCAATTTGTACCTAAACCATTTTATGAAGTTTTTGCAGTGTTACAAACCAAACATAATGAAATATTTAAAGCTAAATGGCAACCGAGCGAAGCCTGTGCGCCTTATCAGGATGAAGAAGGGCGTGTTTTAGTTAAAAAATTGGCTGAGAATGTTTGTCAGCGCATTAATAATCAACTTGGAACTATCGATAAAGTCAGCAATAAAAAGAAAGAACTTGCACCGCCAATGCCATTTAATTTATCGGCATTGCAAATTGAGATGGCGAAAAAAAGTGGGCTGAGTGCTCAAGATGTGCTTGATGTTTGTCAATCGTTATATGAAAAACACAAATTAATTACCTATCCAAGATCAGACTGTCGCTTTTTGCCAGAAGAGCATTTAAAACAGATTACGGGTGTAAAATCCGCCATTGAAAATAACTGCCCAGAACTGCAAACCGCAATTAACAATGCTGATTATACTTTACGCACTAAAGTGTGGAATGACAAAAAAGTAGAGGCGCACCATGCTATTATTCCAACCTTGCGTAAAGTGAAAATGGATAACCTATCAGTTAACGAAAAAGCCGTTTATCAAGCTGTTGCAACGCAATATTTAGCTCAATTTTATCCAGCATATAAATATGCTGAATTGCAAATTGATGTTGATATTAAAGGTGGAACATTTATTTCTAAAGCTAACCAAATGCTTAATGAAGGTTGGAAGGTTTTATTTAGAACTAAAAACTATCAATCTCAAACCGATATTGATGAAAATGAAAGTAATGGTTTATTAACAAAATTAGTTAAAAAGGGCGAAACAGTACAATGTATTGATACTGAACTGCTTAGCAAAGAAACCCAAGCGCCAAGGCCATTTACCGATGCAACATTGTTGTCGGCAATGACGGGGATTGCCCGATTTGTTAAAGATCCTGAAATTAAAAAAATACTACGTGAAACCGATGGTTTAGGCACAGAAGCAACAAGGGCTGGTATTATTGAGTTGTTGTTTAAACGTCAGTTCTTGACTCGCCAAGGTAAAGCAATTCGCTCAACCGAGGTGGGTAAAAATCTGATTTTATCACTACCTGATATAATGTCGATGCCTGATATGACAGCCCATTGGGAATTACAATTGGACGAAATTAGCAAAAAAGCATTTTCGTACCAACAATTTATGCAACAACTTAATTCATCATTGTTAGATCTTGTTAATCAGCTAAAAAATGCAAAGCTAAACATTCGTGGCTAATGGTTAAATTCAAACAGATTAATGTGTGATGAACATATTATGAAAATGTTTTTATACTGAAACGTATAGTTTCCTGAAACTTTTTGAAAAAATTTTTACAAAAAGTTAATTGTTTTTTTGCTTAAATAGACTAAACAAGGCAACTTATCGCATTATATAATTAGCTTAATGACAATAGGTTGTGCTCAACATTAAATTATTGTCTATTTATTGAATGCAAACTAATCGATCATGAAGATAAAAATAACGATAAGTACTTTTTTCAATAATTATTACTTTTTTAGTCTGTATAGATTGACTTTTATTTCTTAAAAGCGTATAAAATGCGCGCCTTTTGAGCTTTTTCCCTTTTTTAGTTATTATAAAAGCTAAAAATGAGGGTGAAGAAAAGTTGAAATACAAAGTGTAGAGTTCAATTTACAGGAGAAATATGGACACTCAATCGGGTCACCCCAAAATGCGGGGAGATAAATTTAAACACATCATTATCGGTTAATGAACCTGTCTAAATCATCATTTTTTCAGTTCACAAACCGAAATTGATAAAACGGTAACGGTGAACGATATGCATTTTTTTACACGCTATCACACAAATTCAAAACATCAATGCGCGCAAAGCTTAATGGTGCGTGTTTTACATCTTTCAGAAAAACATTTAGAACCACCGAGTTGTATCTAAATTCTTAATTAATTCTGTTTGCTAATTAAATTTAATGCTAAGCCCAAGCTAGACAAAATAGCTTTATAGGCTAATTTTGCTATGCATTAAATTTTAGCTAATCACAAAATTTAATGACTTATCGTTATTTGGTAACAATGAGTTGGCATGCCTTTGCCAAAATTATGAATATAGGTACTAAAGATGACAAAAAATGTATCAAAAAATAAAGCACAAAATAGTGCAGAGATCAAAGCTATCAACGAAGCACAAAGTAGCCTTGATAGTATTTTATCTAAATTTCAATCTAGTCTTTCGGGTTTAACGCAAGATAGTGCAAAATCACGAATTGAACAATATGGTAAAAATGAAGTTGCCCGCGAAAAGGCACCATCAATTTTAGTGCAATTATTAATGGCATTTAATAATCCATTTATATTTGTATTATTAGCGTTAGCCATTGTTAGTTTTGTGACCGATTTTTGGTTACCTTTGCAAAATGGTGAAGAGACCGATTTAACTGGGATTATTATTATCTTAACCATGGTATCACTCAGTGGATTATTACGTTTTTGGCAGGAGTTTAGATCAAACAAAGCGGCCGAAGCGCTAAAATCAATGATTCGCACAACCGCAACCGTATTGCGTCGTGCGCATAAAGACATGAACCCCGAACGCATTGAAATTCCATTAAGTGAAATCGTTCCGGGGGATATTGTTTATTTATCAGCAGGCGACATGATCCCAGCGGATATCCGATTGATTGAATCTAGAGACTTATTTGTTAGTCAAGCGGTACTCACTGGTGAATCAATTCCAGTTGAAAAATACGACACTTTGGGTGCTGTAACGCAAAAAACGACTGATAATATTGAACAATCAGATATTACCAAAGATAATGTTCTTGATGTCAATAATATCTGTTTTATGGGCACCAATGTGGTTAGTGGTACAGCTACAGCCATTGTAGTTGCCACAGGTGCGGATACGCATTTTGGCTCGTTGGCAAAGTCAATCGTTGGTTCACGCGCTGAAACTTCATTTGATCGTGGTGTTAATAGCGTAAGTTGGTTGCTTATTCGCTTTATGCTTATTATGGTGCCAATTGTCTTTTTTATTAACGGTTTTTCAAAAAATGATTGGGGTGATGCTGCACTCTTTGCATTAGCTGTAGCGGTTGGTTTAACACCAGAAATGTTACCAATGATTGTAAGCGCCAATTTAGCCAAAGGTGCCGTTGGTATGGCAAAGCGAAAAGTGGTTGTTAAACGACTTAATGCTATCCAAAATTTTGGGGCAATGGACATCTTATGTACCGATAAAACTGGCACCTTAACGCAAGATAAAATCATTTTAGAACATCACCTTGATATCAATGGTCAGGTCGATTCATCTGTTTTAGAGCTAGCTTGGCTTAACAGCTATTATCAAAGCGGTATGAAAAATCTGATGGATAAAGCGATTATCCGTTTTGCAGAAGAAAAGACCCGTATGAAAAAGGTAGGGGCTAGCTTATACAAAAAAATTGACGAATTACCGTTCGATTTTGTACGTCGTCGTTTATCGGTAGTGGTTCAAAATGGCGGTGATAACCATTTGATGATTTGCAAAGGTGCTGTTGAGGAAATGTTATCTATTGCAAGTCATGTTTATGAAAATGGTGAATATTTACCATTAGATGACAAACGCAAACAAGCATTAATTGCTTTAGCACATGATTATAACAAAGATGGCTTTAGAGTATTAGCAGTTGGTATAAAAGACATTCCCGCTAGCGAAACAAAAGCACAATACACCGTGCAAGACGAAACAGCCTTGGCGATTCGTGGCTTTTTAACCTTTTTAGATCCACCAAAAGAAAGTGCGTTCGAAGCCATTTCAGCATTAAATGAACACGGCGTAGGGGTTAAAGTTTTAACAGGTGATAACGAAATTATCACTATCAAAGTGTGTCGAGAAGTTGGCTTAGAGCCAGGTACACCATTACTCGGTACTGAAATTGAAAAAATGGATGATGCCGAACTTAAAATACAAATCGAACAACGTACTATTTTTGCTAAATTAACACCATTACAAAAATCACGAATTATTCGATTATTACAGAATAATGGTCATACTGTGGGCTTTTTAGGTGATGGTATAAACGATGCGCCAGCACTTCGTGATGCAGACGTTGGAATATCAGTTGATACTGCAACTGATATCGCTAAAGAATCAGCCGATATTATTTTGCTTGAAAAGAGCTTAATGGTATTAGAGGAAGGTGTAATATGTGGACGTGAAACCTTTGGTAATATCATGAAATACTTAAATATGACGGCAAGTTCAAATTTCGGTAATATTTTTTCAGTATTGGTTGCTAGTGCATTTCTACCATTTTTACCTATGCTAGCGATACATTTACTCATTCAAAATTTACTGTATGATATTTCACAACTCTCATTACCATGGGACAGAATGGATGATGAGTTTTTACAAAAACCACGCAAATGGGATGCGCTAAATATTAAGCGATTTATGATTTGGATTGGACCAACATCATCTATTTTTGACATATCAACGTATGCATTAATGTGGTTTGTTTTCAGTGCTAATAGTATTGAAATGCAATCGTTATTCCATTCAGGATGGTTTATTGAAGGGTTACTATCACAAACGTTAGTGGTGCACATGCTTAGAACACAAAAAGTCCCATTTGTGCAAAGCACTGCGGCATTTCCTGTTATTGTGATGACCTTGTTAATTATGGCTGTGGGTATTTATATTCCTTTTTCTCCACTTGGTGGATTAATTGGATTAGAACCATTACCGTGGTCATACTTTCCATGGCTTTTAGCAACCTTATTTAGTTATTGCTGTGTTGCCCAATTAATGAAACGGATTTATATTAAACGCTTCGGACAATGGTTTTAATGCACCAATAACAACTGATTACCAATAACCGCTAAGCGATATCAATGTCGCTTAGCTATTCTAAAATTTATATAGTAAAAGTAATTAAAAATTAATTTATTAACCATATAATTATAACAAAAGGAAATAATCTATGAAAAAACCACATAAAAATTTAATTATGCTACTCAAAAGCCGAAAACAAAGAAAAGCACAAGCGCAGCTAAATAATTAAAATCCAAATGGTTAGTATAAACAGTTAGGTTTAAAGATAATAAAAAACCCCAGTTATTGGGGTTTTTTATTTGTATTTCTTATAATAAATCAATTAATTAAAATTTTTGCAAATGATACTTGGCTATATGTTCTCTATTGTATCAGATGCTTTTTTCAAAATTTCATAAATTTCGTCTTTAAGTTTTAGTTTTTGTTTTTTTAACGCCTCTATCGTTTCGGTTGTGTTGACAATAATGCCAGATTCAATGTTTTTGATTTTTTGATCGAGTTCATTATGTTGATCAAACAATTTTTGAAAACGTAAATCGGTATTTTTTAATTTAGAAATGATTTCTCGATATTCTGGAAACATAAAGCCTCCTTATTTTGGCTAGATGGAATAATAACAATAGCGACTATTGCTAATTCAGAATACAATATTATTAACTCTTTTCATAGAGAAATTATTTTTATAAATAGGCTGTTTTATAAATAAACTGTTTTTATAACAAAATTGTTCTTGTGATAGATTCAACCTTATAACAATATTTTTTAACACAAATTAATAAGGGGTAACCCCATGAGTGAATCAATTGTAATTGCCAAAAGCCAAGGTAAAGATTTATCTATTATAGCGGCACTAGCTAATCGTCATGGTTTAATTACTGGCGCAACAGGTACAGGTAAAACAGTCACACTACAAAAAATGGCCGAAGGTTTTTCGAAAATTGGTGTGCCCGTTTTTCTTGCCGATGTAAAAGGCGATCTGACTGGTATCGGAGAGAAGGGTATATTATCTGAAAAGTTACAAGCTCGCTTAGCTAGCATAGAAGTAAATGATTGGCAGTCCGATTCATCACCGATTGAGTTGTGGGATGTTTTTGCTGAAAAAGGAATACCCGTTCGCAGTACAGTGTCGGACATAGGACCGATTTTACTTAGTCGATTACTTGATTTAAATAATGTTCAATCAGGTGTATTACAGTTGATATTTAAAATCGCTGATGATAACAATTTATTATTAATTGACTTTAAAGATCTTCGAGCATTAATTCAATTTGTTGGTGATAACGCTAAAAAATTTACCGCACAATATGGAAACATTTCGTTATCGTCAATTGGTGCAATCCAACGTGGATTGTTAACTCTAGAACAACAAGGTGCCGAATTTTTTCTTGGTGAACCAATGCTTAACATTCAAGATTTAATACAAGTTAATTCTGAAGGTTACGGTATAATTAACATCTTATCGGCCGAAAAGTTATATAACTCGCCAAAATTATATTCAGTCTTTTTATTGTGGCTATTGTCAGAACTTTTTGAGCATTTGCCAGAAGTCGGCGATCTTGATAAGCCTAAACTTGTTTTCTTTTTTGACGAAGCTCATCTTCTTTTTAACGATATTTCCCCCGCATTATTACAAAAAATAGAACAAGTAGTGCGCTTAATTCGCTCTAAAGGTGTGGGCGTTTATTTTGCTTCTCAAAATCCGACTGATATCCCAGATACGATCTTAGGGCAATTAGGTAATCGTGTACAACACGCTTTGCGTGCATTTACACCTAAAGACCAAAAAGCAGTAAAAACAGCCGCTCAAACTATGCGAGCCAATCCAAGTTTTGACACTGAAAAAGCGATTATGGAACTTGGCGTCGGTGAAGCGCTTATTTCGTTTCTAGACGAAAAAGGCCGTCCAAACATGGTTGAGCGTGGTTATATTATTGCACCAAGTTCAAAAATGGGTGCAATGTCGCCAGATAACCAAGCATCAATTATTCATCAATCTCGTTTTTATCATAAATATGCACAAACTTTAGATAGGCAATCGGCTTATGAAGTATTAAAAGCTGGGTTTTCGTTAAATAATATACCTAATCAAGATAACAATAGTAGTGATGACAAAAGTGATGATACTAATAATAAACAAAATAATGGCGGATTGCTAAATTTTTTAAGCACACTCCTTTTTGGTTCTAAAGGACCAAAAGGTGGGCAACATGATGGCATAACCCAACAAATTGCCAAAAGCGCAACAAGACAAGTTGTTAATCAAATTGGCAAACAGATCACTCGTGGTATATTGGGTGGTTTTAAAAAATAATTAATTAGAGTTTATTACTCTCAAAAGTTAGTAAAGTAGGAGTATTTTAATGTTAAAAATGTTTATTGAATGGTATAAAAAACGCTTTAGCGATCCGCATGTTGTTTCGTTAATGGTTGTAATTATTAGTCTATTTATCATCATCTATTTTTTCAATAAAATTCTGCTACCTGTTTTAATCGCGATTGTACTTTCTTATTTGCTTGATAGGCCAGTCAACTTTTTACACAAAAAAAATATTCCAAGAACGCTTGCTGTGGTAATGGTATTACTGCTTTTTTTGATGATTGTATTAATTGGATTTATGATCTTATTACCATTAATTTGGCAGCAAAGCATTAGCTTAATCACCAATATTCCAAACATGCTAAATTTTGCTAACAATTTTTTAACCACTTTGCCTCAGCACTATCCAGAATTGATCGATGTACGCTTATTTGACTCAATAATCCAAGGTATTACTAACAAAGCTGTACAAACAGGTAACTCATTATTGCAATTTTCAATTGTCTCTTTATTAGGGTTAGTTTCAGTTGCAATTAATGCAGTCTTAGTACCCATCATGATGTTCTTTTTATTAAAAGATAAAGCTAAAATATGGGGGTATTGTTCAAAAATTTTACCTAAAAATCGTACAATTTTAAACAAAGTTGCTGCTGAAATGGATATGCAAATATCCAATTATATAGTAGGCAATGTACTACATATAATTATTTTATCCATTTGTGTCTATATTCCTTTTTGGTACTTTGGTTTAGATTATGGACTTTTATTAGCCGTGCTTGTAGGATTATCTGTATTAGTGCCTTACGTTGGTATTATTATTTCAAGTATTCCGGTTGTATTAATTGCGCTATTTCAATGGGGATTAAGCGCACAATTTGGTTATTTGTTGTTTTTCTATGTATTAATACAAGCATTAGATGGTAATTTATTGGTACCTTGCTTATTTTCTGAAAAACTTAATTTACATCCATTAGTAATTATTTTAGCGGTGATTGTATTTGGTGGTTTATGGGGATTTTGGGGAATATTTTTTGCAATACCTTTGGCTACATTGGTTAAAGCAATCATAAATGCATGGCCAAAGCCAGATGAATTAAATAACGTAAATGGTGAATAAAAGCAGATTAATGGTTAATCTGCTTTTATTCAAAGTAATTACTTAGGGTGGTTTTTAAGATAATCTAAAACCACCTCATGATGGTTAGCAGTTTTAAAATCATCAAATACTTTTTCGATCTTCCCGTCTTTGCCAATTAAAAAGCTAATACGGTGAATACCATCATAGGTTTTGCCCATAAACTCTTTTTCACCCCAAGTACCAAATGCTTGAGCAACTTCATGATTTTCGTCAGAAAGCAATGTAAAATTTAACAGCTCTTTTTCGGTAAATCGAGATAACTTTTCTGGTTTATCGGTACTAATTCCAAGTATCGCTACATTATATTTTTTAAAGTCATCAGCACAATCACGCAAATTACATGCTTGCACAGTGCAACCAGGCGTCATCGCTTTTGGGTAAAAATAAATTAAAACACGGTGACCTTTAAAGTCCTTCAAGCTTACTAGCTCCCCATCTTGGTCTGGCAACGAAAACTGAGGTGCTTTTTCACCTTCTTTAAGTGGATTAACCATATGATTATTACCTATTTTAATAGTTTAATTTTTAATTGGAAATATAAAAAGTGCCATACATCTAAACTAAGTTATTAAAAAAACGACTTGCTGCATCAATGGTATGATTGATCTCTTTGTCTGTGTGCTTAAGTGACATGAAACCAGCTTCGAAAGCTGACGGTGCAAAATAAACACCTTCATTTAGCATATGATGATAGAATTTCTTGAATAATTCAATATTACACTGCATCACATCTTGATAACTGGTTATTTCAGAAGCAGTTGTAAAGAATAATCCAAACATCGCACCTACATAATTCACCACTAATGGCACATTATACTTTTTTGCTACCGCTAATAAACCATCGGCAAGTGCTGCAGTTTTATTTTCTAGCTCCTGATATATACCGACTTCCATCAACTTCGTTAACGTTGCATATCCTGCTGCCATTGCTACAGGATTACCTGAAAGGGTCCCTGCTTGGTATATTGGACCAGTTGGTGCTAATTGCATCATAATATCCGCACGACCTCCAAATGCCCCAACAGGCATACCGCCACCAATAATCTTGCCTAAACAAGTTAAATCGGGCACTACATTATAATAACCTTGAGCACCACTAAGTGCGACTCTAAAACCTGTCATCACTTCATCAATAATTAATAACGCACCATACTGATTACAAAGTTCACGCAATCCTTGTAAAAACGCTTTTTTGGCCGGTACACAGTTCATATTGCCGGCGACAGGTTCAATAATAATGGCAGCGATATCGTTAGGATATTGCTCAAATTGTTTTTTGACCGATTCTAAATTGTTATAATCACAAACTAAGGTATGTTTAACAAAATCATCAGGTACACCCGGTGACGTTGGGTGTCCAAAAGTAAGAGCACCAGACCCCGCTTTAACTAACAAATAATCAGCATGACCGTGATAACAGCCTTCAAATTTAATAATCTTATCACGTCCAGTAAAACCACGTGCAACACGTATGGCGCTCATAGTAGCCTCGGTTCCCGAATTTACCATTCTCACCATTTCAATAGAAGGCATTAATTGCGTCACTAAATTGGCAACTTTGGTTTCAATTTCGGTTGGAGCTCCATAACTTAAACCATTACGCACCGCATTAATTACCGCATTGGCAACATCGGGATCGTTATGCCCAAGGATCATCGGCCCCCAAGAACCGACATAATCAATATAAGCTTTATTATCCACATCATAAATATATGCACCGTTTGCGCGCTCAATAAATAAAGGTATGCCACCCACACCATTAAAAGCACGAACAGGAGAATTAACGCCACCAGGCATAACGGATAAGGCTTGATTATAAAGCGTTTCTGATTTGAAAGTATTTAGCATAATTGAGATAATCTCTCTAAAAAATTTTGTTGTATTTATTCATAAAATCAAAACAAATTCAAGCTAGCTAACAAAATTTATTTGATAGAAGTTTTCTATTTTGTATTTTCATTTAGCAAAGGTATATAATATTAAGATAAATATATTAGGAGAAGAATATGAGCGATGCCTTACCAATTAACTTTACTGATGCAGCCGCTAATAAAGTCAAGTCACTTGTCACTGAAGAAGAAAACCCAAACCTTAAATTAAGAGTTTACATTACAGGTGGGGGATGTAGCGGATTTCAGTACGGTTTTACCTTTGATGAAAAAGTAAACGAAGACGACCTTGCTATCGAAAAAAACGGTGTATCACTGGTTATTGACCCAATGAGTTTGCAGTATCTTGTTGGCGGTACCATCGATTATGTCGAAGGTCTACAAGGCTCTCGCTTTGTGGTTGATAATCCCAATGCAACAACAACGTGTGGTTGTGGTTCATCTTTTAGTGTTTAAGTCATATTTAAGTTTTTAAAATACCGATAACGTTATGGGAAAAGTAACAGACCGTAACTTTAATATTCATAGATAGATTAATAAAAGTCATAAAAAAGTGACAAACATTGAGCAGTTAAACAATAATTTTTAATTTTTAGTTGACGGAAAAATTAAGATGGGTAAAATGCACAGCATTCAAAACACAATTACCTTTAGGTAATAAGTTTTGAGCCCGGGTGGTGAAATCGGTAGACACAAGGGATTTAAAATCCCTCGGCCTTTTTGGCCGTGCGAGTTCAAGTCTCGCCCCGGGCACCACTAACAAACAACTCTCATGCGGGAATAGCTCAGTTGGTAGAGCACGACCTTGCCAAGGTCGGGGTCGCGAGTTCGAACCTCGTTTCCCGCTCCAAATTTTATAACTTAACAAAATTTCTTAACGCATATGTAAATATTGAAAATAACTGATAAATAAACTTTTGTTTTCTATGCGTTGAATCACTAAATATTGGCTTGTTTATGCCACATCTTAATTAAAGTTTCATATTACATTTTTATTTTCTTAAACTTCAAACGGTATAGACTCCTGAATATTTTTTACAAAAATTTAATCATAAAAAATGAATAGTCGAGTAAATACCCGATAGTGATTACATAGCTGTACTACTTTAAGGGGTAGTAACACTATCTGAACATATCTAAATTTATTACAATCGTCTACGACGTCATTCAGCCAATGGTTGGGTATTGCAAAGAATATGAACAACAATATTATCAAAACCATAAAATGATAAAGATGATTGCTATCTAATATTTTGGAAAGGATGAAAGTTTTTTTAAAATTAACTCAAAAATCTACCTCATTTTTAAAATTTTAATTTTTGATAAGATAACTTACGGTATCGATCATCAAATAAAAGGCTTGATAAGGTGTATTTACAGGCCAAAGAATAGGGTTTAAGGAAAAGCAAAATAAAGCACAAAACATTCATTTTAATTGTAGTGGCTCGTATTATTGTAAACATTGTAGCTGTTTCCTACCTCTAAACCCTCCATTAATATAAAAATTAATATTTATTATTCAGCAATAATAAGTATTCATTCCATTTATATTCTCTAATTGGCATCGGATTGCTGTCTTTAAAATATAAAACTAAAGCTGGTTTAATACCATTCCAATTATCTACAAACTCATATCTAATAAGATAACCATCCTTAATTAATCTTTTTGCTTTTGCATGATAATTAAAGTAACTCATAGTAAGCTCTGATAGGTTAAGTTTATAAAATTGGAAAAAATGATTATAACTAAAATAATAAATAAAAATAATAATTAATTTTATAAGGAATGGAGGCGCGTCCCGGAGTCGAACCGAGGTAGACGGATTTGCAATCCGCAGCATGGCCACTCTGCCAACGCGCCCTAAAGGTCTATCTAGATAGGCTGCAAATATTAGCATTGGCCTGATTAGCCGTCAAGATTAAATAGGTTATAATTACATCAATCACTTCATTTTTATTCTAATTTCTAATATTGTTTAGAAAAATGCCGAGCTGTAACCAATCATAGTTAAAATAATCATCTAAAATCATAAAGTGTTTTTTAAGAAATTGCTTAATGTTTTGTTTTTTATTTTCAGGTATTTGTTAATTATGCAATATCTTAATTAAAAGCAAGCATCATTCTTTTTATTTTTTAATCTCCAGACGGTATAGAATCCTGAATATTTTTGGATTGGCTACACTAAATCATACAACTTTTTTAAGGGGTGAGGTAAACTTATCACAACTAAAAAAGGAACAAATATGAATAAGATTAAACGCAAAAGACGAACATTCACAGATGATTTTAAACACCAAATGGTTAGTCTTTATCAACATGGTAAATCACGTAGTGAAATCGTTGCAGAATATGATTTGACACCATCAGCATTGGACCGTTGGATAACGCAATCAAGCCAAAGCGGCTCATTTAAAACAAAAGATAATCGCAGTCCACAAGAGCAAGAGCTAATCGCGTTGCGCAAAGAGCTTAAACAACTCCGTATGGAAAACGATATTCTAAA
>NZ_FMBA01000056.1:14489-17691 GCF_900094935.1 Gilliamella intestini | reverse complement strand
TATCCCACCGGATGCGCTCTTGGGTAGAACGGCCTTTTTTTTGTTTTGAGCCAAAAAACTCAGCAAAACGCTGTGGCATTGACAGAATAATATCTTCAGTTGTGGCGGTTTCAATCGCACTAACGCCACCTTTAGCCAGTAACGCAGCGGCACTTCGACTGATAGCTGAGGAAGAGGCTCTGATTACACTTGCAGCAATAGGAATAACTTTTCCAATGAGGTAACATTCAGCAATAAATAAAACAATCTCAACAGCAATATGAAAAAAAGCCCTACCTGAAAGATAAGCTTTATCCTTTGGTGATTGCAATTGATACCAATATTCTACTGCAGCTGCAATGATATAGATATAAACTTCATCTTGCACAAAAAAATAGGCTTCTTTTTGTTCATCTTCTTTTTTTTCAGAAGAATGATACCATTCCCAAAATTTATCCGACGCTGCTTTTGCCAAATCAAGGGCATTTAAAACCCCCAATGGGGTTGGACTGTATTTTAATGAAAATTCCAATCCATCTATAATAGGTTGCTTACCTTCATCAATAACACCGTTTATGAAATCCCCTGTTACTACGGAAAGATAAGGATTAAGTGGCTGTCCTCTTAGTCCTTCACTATTGAATCGCTCAATTCGTTGATATTTTTCATCGTATATTTTCCAACGTTTAGAATGTATATTATCCCATTCTGATGTTAAAAATTCAGACAAGTGCTCAATAATTTGTGTATAACCCGTAAACCACTTATTAATCTCTTCTTCATCGGTTATCGGCGCAATTCGAACATAATAGCGACGACCTGGGGTACAATTTTCAATAACGGCTATCCCATCTTCATTTAACTCAAAGGGTATGGCATTTTTTTCATCTGGCGAAAAAACACAGTGAGCCATATTGGTGGGACCGTATTTATTGGGGACATGTTCTGTTGGAATGGCAACACATTTTAAACAAAAAATTAAAGGGCAAGCGGTCGGTGGCTATCGGGTTCATAAATATAACTTTGCCAATGTTTATCATTATCGCTTTCGGCAATAAACCCATTACCTTGCCATAAATTTGTCTTCACCAAAATATTGTCCTTAGAATCTGAGTGGATTGATAGGTTTAATATTATTTTCAGCTTGTGACCAGTGTTCATTGGTGCTCTATCAAAAAAAGGTACTAAATTAATGAGTATTATATTCCTTGATTGGTATGACGATTTGTTTCAATTTGAATGCGAATCTAAAGCATGAGCTGAAGAGGAAACTGCTTTGATAATGCGGTTGTTGAAAGTTTTTTTCATACACTCAAAACACATATTATTCATGACTGTTACTACAAAACGAGGAAGCAGGCTAATAAAACACTATTTGAATATATTGAAATCTATTATAATCGGATACGCCGTCATTCAGCCAATGGCTGGGTATCACCTGAACAATATGAACAACAATATTACCAAAACGAAAAAATGATAGAGGCGGGCACTGTCTAATATTTTGGCGAGGATCAATTTTCTTTTGTTAGTTGGGGGAAGCTTGCTTTGTAGGTTTAAAAAGTAATAAGTAAATCCACCACGATTAATAGGATTCATAAGAGATATCAAACATGAACTATCAATTAAATAAAACGAGTAAATTTTTAAGTTACATTTTAAGGCATCAACCAGAAGCTATTGGTATAACTTTAGATACTGAAGGATGGGTCGATATTAATGTCTTGCTCCTACAAGCTAATCAACATGGTGAATCACTTACCAAAGAATTAATCGAAGAAGTTGTCAAAACAAGCGATAAAAGACGTTTTATGATTTCAGAAGACGGTTTAAAAATACGCGCAGCACAAGGACATTCAACTCAACAAGTTAAAATTAAGTATGTTGAACAAGTACCACCCGAATTTTTATATCATGGTACAGCAACGCGCTTTATTGATTCAATAAAAAAACAAGGATTAATTGCAGGTGATCGCCATTATGTCCATTTATCTATTAATGAACAGACAGCTAATGCTGTAGGGAAACGCCACGGTAAACCTGTTGTATTAAAGGTAAAAGCCTTACTGATGCATCAACAAGGCTTTAAGTTTTATCTAGCTGATAATGGCGTTTGGTTAACCAATAATGTTCATACTGGCTTTTTAATATTTGACTAAATCTAATTTAGACCTCTCGGCTTTATATTGGGCTGATTCTGCTTTGACTAGTTCAAACCAAGTTAAAAAATTGTCTAAATGATATCGGTTTTCCCAAGAAGGTTCTTCCCCACTATAACCATAATCATGAAAATATACCTTTGGATCTCCACTTGTATCATTTCCATCAAAGCAGGCTAAAATAATGTATCCATCATTAAAAAAACCCGATTGATCGTTAGCAATGGCAAAAGGTATTAAAGGATGATTTGTATATTTTATTAGCATTGAGCCGTAATAACTTAATGACATCCCTATATCTTGACATAAAAAAGACCATGGCTCAATCTGAATAATATTATTATTCTTTACAGTATCAACATAGCTTTTAGGAAAAGCAAAGCCGTTGGGTAGTATAGGAAGATTATATAAAAATATATTTGACATTACTGTTTACCTTTTATTTTACGAGGTTGTATTGAACCATTTGGGTTTTGTTTCCCAAAATCTCCAGACTGTTTATTTATACGTCCTTTAATTGCTTCACCCCACGTTTTATATTGTTCCCAACCTCGAGCTTTTTGAATTTCTGGCGTTAGTCTATCATTAAAATAACGAATAATAACTCGAATATCAATGCCTGCTTCTCGTGCAGCTATAATTCGAGTATTATCCATACTCGTTAATTTTCCATCTGGCATTTTTACTACATCAACAGGATCACCTTTCCACCCATCCTTTTTCATACTATTTACAAGATCATCGTAAGTATATTTATTACCAGTAACTCTATCTGTTTTAGAAAATGAAACTGTATTCTGTGAAAATCTAATTTCATGAGGATTCAAAGTAGATACATTGTTAATATCCTTCCCCTCAATCCCCTCAAACCCACTATTTTCAACCTTAATCAACCCTAACGGATCAATCCAATTTATCGGATCGCTACCGGCATATTGATAACTATTTAGTCCACCCAGTATACCAAGCGGATCTTGAGTAATATACCTGCCTGTAAATGGGTCGTAATAACGATTTAGGTTGTAGTGTAATCCCGTCTCCTCATCATAATATTGCCCTTGGAA
>NZ_FMBA01000056.1:12587-13709 GCF_900094935.1 Gilliamella intestini | reverse complement strand
GTTCCATCTTCAAGTAATAAATCAACTGTATTATTAAAATTTGAGGGATCTTGTCCTGCTACATAAGCTTTTTTAATTATTCCCGAAATAAATAATAAAGGGATTCTTCCTTGTTCAATACTATTCCACCACTCTTTTGTACCGAAAAGACCATTGGTGCCTTTTAGTCCCATTTTTGGTTTTGTTTTGTCTAGTGTTAATGCTTGTGTCAAAGCGGCCTTTTCTGGATTTTTTTTTAATTTTTCTGATAGTAAGTATACCATTTTCATTGGTACTTTTGAATTTTCTAACTTTAATAGCATATTTTTACCTTTATTTTACTTTTTCAAAATGAACAATATTTTCATTAAAAATTTCTATGCCTCTACCTTGTCCAAGTTGGGTTGTCATTTGTCCGCCTTCAACTTTAAAACGTGTATTTGTTTTCATCCATTTTCCAGTTTTAATTGACATAGTAGGAAACACTTTTGCTGCCGCAGAATTTGCTGCAATACCTATTTCTTGTAGTTTAGAAAATGTGCCTTGTTTAACCACGATTTTTACGGTTACTCCATTATATTTTGATGAATATCCTAAAACTGGAGAGATGGAAGTTTCTGTTGTTGGAGGCATTTTTCCTGTTTTTCTAAATTGTTGATATTGTTCTTGGGACATAGTTCTATAAACAATTTCATTACCATATGCATCATACTGCTGAACAGGACTTAATGGATCCTTAGCTGTAGTGGTTGGAATACCTATTCTTTCTTTTCCTGCAACCCCCTCAAACCCACTATTTTCAACCTTAATCAACCCTAACGGATCAATCCAATTTATCGGATCGCTACCAGCATATTGGTAACTATTTAGTCCGCCTAGTATACCAAGCGGATCTTGGGTGATATATCTGCCTGTAAATGGATCGTAATAACGGTTTAGGTTGTAATGTAATCCCGTCTCCTCATCATAATATTGCCCTTGGAACCTTAGCGGGTTATCCGGCAGGGCGTGGAAATCGTCTTGATGGTAGGTTTCGTTTATTATCTGTCCATAGGCATTATACTGGCATTCATAGAGGGTGTCACCCATGTTGCTGGTTAGGGCAATGGGGGTGCCGAGGTGGTCGTTTTGGTACCAGTAGAG
>NZ_FMBA01000056.1:8424-12577 GCF_900094935.1 Gilliamella intestini | reverse complement strand
TCCGGCTCGTAAAGGTAGGTTTGCCAGTGTTTATCATTATCCGTTTCAGCAATAAGCCGGCTACCTTGCCACAAATTTGTCTGGAACAAATTTGAACAACGCTCTAGCGTTGGCCCTGTAAGGGTGAGTCTCAAGGATGAGACGAATACAGGAATTCGGTAGTTTTATCATCCACGGTTTTGCTAGTACGCCGATTAAAGGCATCATAGGTGTAGGTGATAATGAGGCCCGTCGGCTTAATCACTTTGATTAACCGATGCCGGCAGTCGTACTCATAGTGGGTGACTAGACTGTGGTCTTTTCCGCGTTTTTCGGCAATGAGGTTACCAAAGTGTTCATAGTTAATTTGTTAGCATTTATCACAAAATTAACAATAAAAGTGTAACAGTAGATGGCTAGATGTATTCAGTTTTACTGCTAGTCGATACAATAATGATTAAAACAAAGCAAGTCAATTATTAGGCTTGCTTTGCTGATTTGATATGTGAAATAAAATCTCTTTCTAATTAAAATTGGAACTTATTCTACAGGCTCTAATGAAACTGCCATTTCTAAAGCTGTTTTAGAGCGATTTATTTTGCCATCAAAATCAGGTTGTAATTTCATTTCATCTAATGCATAAACGATACTTGCTCTATAGCCGATTTTAAATAGCTTGGAATCTTCTTTTTTGTTTGTATAAATACCAACAGATTGAATAGTTCCATCTTCAAGTAATAAATCAACTGTATTATTAAAATTTGAGGGATCTTGTCCTGCTACATAAGCTTTTTTAATTATTCCCGAAATAAATAATAAAGGGATTCTTCCTTGTTCAATACTATTCCACCACTCTTTTGTACCGAAAAGACCATTGGTGCCTTTTAGTCCCATTTTTGGTTTTGTTTTGTCTAGTGTTAATGCTTGTGTCAAAGCGGCCTTTTCTGGATTTTTTTTTAATTTTTCTGATAGTAAGTATACCATTTTCATTGGTACTTTTGAATTTTCTAACTTTAATAACATATTTTTACCTTTATTTTACTTTTTCAAAATGAACAATATTTTCATTAAAAATTTCTATGCCTCTACCTTGTCCAAGTTGGGTTGTCATTTGTCCGCCTTCAACTTTAAAACGTGTATTTGTTTTCATCCATTTTCCAGTTTTAATCGACATAGTAGGAAACACTTTTGCTGCCGCAGAATTTGCTGCAATACCTATTTCTTGTAGTTTAGAAAATGTGCCTTGTTTAACCACGATTTTTACGGTTACTCCATTATATTTTGATGAATATCCTAAAACTGGAGAGATGGAAGTTTCTGTTGTTGGAGGCATTTTTCCTGTTTTTCTAAATTGTTGATATTGTTCTTGGGACATAGTTCTATAAACAATTTCATTACCATATGCATCATACTGCTGAACAGGACTTATTGGATCCTTAGCTGTAGTGGTTGGAATACCTATTCTTTCTTTTTCTGCAACCCCCTCAAACCCACTATTTCCAACCTTAACCAACCCTAACGGATCAACCCAATTTATCGGATCACTACCGGTGTATTTAGGATTAGAATTATTTATACATTTATGAATGTTCACCAACAATCTTATTCGTATCTGTAATACTTTGACCTTCTAGAATTTTAGTCTTCATTTCAGGCATTAATTTTGAGACAATATTTGATATTCCGCTTCCAACTTGATTTTTCCACTTTCTAGCACTAATTAATACGTAAAAACAAAACCCTACGAATGCAAGGTTTGTCATTTATTTTTTATACATCCTCGGGAAATAGTCATTAATTTTGTCATTATCAAGCAATCTATCATTGGTAAAATCAATTATGTCTGATACTGCTATTCCATGACGTAATTCTTCAGGGAAATCTTCTATTGAAGCATATATTGTTGGCATTAAATATCTGAAATAATCCCCCATTTTAGTTTTATCATTATAGCCGACAGGATAATCTTCTCCTTCAAAACTTCCTTCAATTGCTTGGTATTCAAAAAAACCTTTATTTATTGCTAAATTAGCATCACTGTAATGACCTGAATGAATGAAATCATTTATTAATTCAGCTATAATTGCTTCCTTACCAAGATTATTTTTATGACGCCAATAAGAATATAAATCTAATTTAAAATCACCTCTTTTATTTTGGGGATAAGTTAAATAAACTGAAGATTCCTCCCACATATATTCATTTAATTGATCAAGTAATAACTCAGCATTTTCAATAGATAATAAACATTTTGGCAAATCACCAAAACAATTATTAACCATTACAGCTATTTTCCCATTTTTGTCCATTGCAAACCATGTAAAAATCGTTCCAAACTCTGGTTTCCAATTTATATTTAATATGCTCATTTCTATTTTTTCCCTTTTGGCCAAGTAATTCGGCAGTTTTGGCATGGTAGAATTACAGCTGCAGGAGGTATATGATTTTTTCCCCAAACATCCCGAGGTCTTAAAGCGTCTGTAAATTTTATATTTTCTGGATTAGAACCCATTCGAATTAATTTATCAGCTCCCGAGACTTCGGCACATGCACCGGCTTTATTTTTACAAAAGCTTGTAAATTCGCCTATCTTGACACCTAATTGTGTTTCAATATACTCTACTGTCCTTGGGTGTAATGCTCCTGCAGTTATATTAGCGTTACTGCTACCAATTGCTATTTGGCCTGTTACAGGATCATATGCTCCTACCATTGTTGCATTTTTTGCTGCTTGATTTTTTGAACCAAATTTATTAATTTCGTTTATTAATTCTTGTTGTGCTTGTATTGCTAATTTTTCAGTTTTAACAATATCAATCCCTGTTCCAGCAATCCCTTCAAACCCATTATTTTCAACCTTAATCAACCCTAACGGATCAACCCAATTTATCGGATCACTACCGGCATATTGGTAACTATTTAAGCCACCCAGTATACCAAGAGGATCTTGAGTAATATATCTGCCTGTAAATGGGTCGTAATAGCGGTTTAGGTTGTAGTGTAATCCCGTCTCCTCATCATAATATTGCCCTTGGAACCTTAGCGGGTTATCCGGCAGGGCTTGGAAATCGTCTTGATGGTAGGTTTCGTTTATTATCTGCCCATAGGCATTATACTGGCATTCATAGAGGGTGTCACCCATGTTGCTAGTAAGGGCAATGGGGGTGCCGAGGTGGTCGTTTTGGTACCAGTAAATTAATATTCTTCAGTAATTAATTTTAATCCATGTGATACTATTTCTTGTTTTAATTGTTCTTCGGTAAAATTGGGGTTCTCACGCAGAAAATCTAAAACCCAAATGAGATTCAATCTTTCAAAATGTTTAAAAAAAGAATATTTGTATACTGCTTCAAAAGAGAGAGGGCAGCCATCACCAGCTTTACCTTTCCCTTGTATGTAAATTATTGGTTTTCCTTTTCTACTATTATCCGCTGTAATTCCTATTTTCTCAACTCCATCATAGGCATTAGCTAAATCTGGATGCAGATCAATATCAACCAAAATATAAAATGAAACTCTCATATTCCTATACCTTCTTACAAAATTATTCTTTTAAAATAGTCACTTTTCTGAATTTAACTATCATATAATCAGCGTGTAATTGTTGTGCCCCTCCTAAACCATATTGCGGATATGCCTCAGCAAAAGGTTCAAGTTTCCCCGTTATAGTATCGCCAGCCCAATTAGGAATCCTAACCTTAGGTATTCCATTTTCAAAAAGTTGTAATGTATCAAATTCTCCTAAAAGTCGCGCATCAGACCATTCAGGAGAAATCTGAAATGCATTTCTAGCTTTAGACCCTAAATTAAACTTTTCGAATCCAAAATAACTTACATAATCTTCCATTTCATCTAATATTGTTAGTGCTTTCTCATTTAACATACCATCATCTTTCAAATACCGCATATAACGATAGCCTGTTGCTGGTAATGTCGCATTTGGACCTGCTGGTCCTACGTAAAAATCAACAACAGATTCAGCACCGGTGGTAGTTAGAGGAGATAATCCTAGCGGATCAACACAGTTAACAGGATTAGGGCAATATTGGTATAAGTTCGTACCACCCATTAACTTAATTGGATCTTGGGTGATATACCTGCCTGTAAATGGGTCGTAATAGCGGTTTAGATTATAATGTAATCCCGTCTCCTCATCATAATATTGCCCTTGGAA
>NZ_FMBA01000056.1:3393-8414 GCF_900094935.1 Gilliamella intestini | reverse complement strand
GCGGTTGCCTTTGGCAATATTGGCGTGAAACGGCGCAGGTGCCAGTGCTTGGGTTTCAGTGCGTTTATTGCCGGTTTGGTCATAGCCAAACAGTTCCACTTTTTCAGCGTGATGTTGCTCCGGATTGGCGTCAGGATAGGTGACGGTGTGTAGCTGACCGGCACTATCATAACGGTAACAGTGTGGCTGATGCCCGGTGATTTCAGCAAGATGCCCGTTAGGCAGCATTTTGTATAATAGAATAATCCTATTATACAAAATAGTAATTTTTCTAAAATTTATGCATAATTACTATGTGTTTCTATATCCAAATTTACAATATGATTTGACAAATAGATATATTTTGTAGCTAAAGTTCTTTTATAGTGACGTTTTCTTTTAACATTTTCTCTATAACTAACTGAGCAATTTCATCATCTTCGATAATTAACGCCATATGTGTTATAATATTTTGTATAACATAAATGGGATTTGTTGGATTATCGCTTAAGTTAATCAAACACCATCCTTGTTCGCTTCCATCCCATAAGTAATTAAATTCATTAATATCCATTAAAGTTTTCCTTTTTCAGCATTAAAACGAATGACAGCTTTTCCCGATGGAATAATTTGAGAACTTCGCTGTGGTGATCCTAATTTTTCTAAAAGTAACATTATTTGCATATCTTGAGGGCTAGCATAAGCTGTTCCCTGTGGGTGTGTATGATAAACCAACATTCTATCTTTTTCTAATGGAATGGTTACTTTTGCCCTTTCTCCTGAATGCAAATAATACTGTCCACCACGACCATGTATTCCTTTACCATATTTATATGTGACTGCAAATTCAACACCATGTTTTTCACTAAGTAGCTCAAGTTCTAATGGTGTAGGTCGATTTGGTATCGGTATACCTGTAGCTCCAGGTATACCTTCATTTACTCTCGATCCATATAAAAGATTATCAACAGGATCTAATTCATGTAAAGAACCTGTATTTTCGATACCTTTTACTAATCCTAACGGATCCACCCAATTTATCGGATCGCTACCAGCATATTGGTAACTATTTAAGCCACCCAGTATACCGAGCGGATCTTGGGTGATGTACCTACCTGTAAACTGGTCGTAATAACGATTTAAACCGAATACATAATTATCTTCGTAATGATATTAGCGGTGGTGGAGTATAATTATGTTTAGCGATATACTCTATTGCTTTTTGTCGTTCTTCCTCGGTAACTTTATCATTATAGGTTAAATAATTTTTTACTACTTTAAATGATTGTGAAAATGCGGGATTTTTCTCAATGAGCAATCTTAGATTTTCGCACCAAGGAATATTTGGCCATAAATCTAGATGGCGTGTTTTTTTTCTCATACCTTCTACTTTGATCCATTCGACTAATCTCTGTGAAATAATATATAAGTTTTTTTCACCTACTAGATCAATAGCTAAAATGAGTATTGGAGATTTAATATCTTCTTGTTTAAATAACAATAAGTCTTTCATCAGTTCTAATAACATAATAAGCCTTAATTCTTATATGGATTATATTTAATATTTGGATAATTTTTCTCAATATGTTTTAGCATCATTTTGACAGTGCTAAACTCAAGTGGTGAACCACTCCTTAATTGGAAAGCTCGCTCTTGTGCAAAAGCTCTCGTTTCCCAAATTCGCATACTTATCAAACTGGATTTACCAAATTTATTACTATAATCCAAAGCATGGGTTCCTTCATGAATGATATCACTGTACAGTGATGGGGAGCTTTTCCGTACATAGATTTTATTTTCTACTACCATGGCAATAGCATCCTTATCAAAATATCGATTAAAAAGCTCATTGCCTAAAGTATTGAATTTTAATTCTTTTTACTTTCTATTCCTTTTACTATTCTTGAAGCCAGCGGGGTAACACCATCTATTTATCTTTTATAATATAAATTAAAATGCTAATGAGAAAATATCTATATCATTTTTAATGATCCAATTATTATTAGCCATATACTCTATAAATTCTGAGGGAAGTAAAATATTATAATTTAAGGTATAGTATGTTAAATCACTTGGCCATGCCCAAATCCCATCTGTTTGAATACAGAGAGTGCCAATTTTCTTTCTTTCATCAGACAAAATATCTTCCGTTATTTGTGGAGATATCATTAAAACTACACCTTTTTTTAAATAGTTACTTACTTTATCAATATTATAGTTATCTCCTTTATGAACAAATTTAAATATAGATTCTCCATCTGCATTACCATAGGATAATTCTCGGAAAAAGCCCACTTTCTTTAAAATTTTCATTTTATATTTTCTCCAGGATTAAAAGTATTTCATGGTAAATACACAACATTTAGGATGGGGTCATATTTTAGAATCGCATTCGATAATATGATAAGTGGATTTATTTGACCATGAAATAACCTTATATTTATTAAAATTAAATCCTAGCTCTATATAATATGACATTAGTTCAGAAGGACTCCAGCCTATACCGTATGAAAATAAAGCTTCCTCATTAATTAACTCTTTTATTTTATTTATTTTATCTTGAAGATCATCTACAAAATAAATCATATAAGAATCATCTACATCAGTAAAACCTATTTTTTTTACTTTTTCTTTTTTGTCATTACTCGTAACTAAAACTTTTATATTTTCAGACATATCTACAATAATAATTTCGTTTTGAGGTACTTTATTCATTTTACATAAACCTTAATTAAAATTTCATGACTTGTTGGAACAGAATTGATGACCATTTCTGGTGCTCCTCCAGGTAAATGTTGCCCTGGACCTTTAAAAAATTCATTACCAAATAATGGGCTTCGTGGTGACATGTTTTTTATATTTTCAATGCGTCTAATATTAAATCATTCAGTTAGAGATCCTGGTACAAGCCCCATATCTGCTTCAATAATTGAGGCTTGTTCTGAAGTAATAGTAATATTTTTTTCCGTATTCTTTATTTTAAAATACTTCATTATTCCTTCTGAATCAGTAATAAATGTACCATCCCTACCTATAGTAGGATATTTATCCCAACTAAATGGACTAATATTATATCCTATATTATCATCCAACATTTTTGCCTGTCGTTCTCTGGCCTGTTTAACAATTAACTCATTAACGTTAATTGTTTCAGACATAGCTATTAATCCTAGCGGATCAACCCAGTTAACAGGATTAGGGCAATATTGGTATAAGTTAATACCACCCATTAATTTAATCGGATCTTGGGTGATATACCTGCCTGTAAATGGGTCGTAATAGCGGTTTAGGTTGTAATGTAATCCCGTCTCCTCATCATAATATTGCCCTTGGAATCTTAACGGGTTATCCGGCAGGGCGTGAAAATCGTCTTGATGGTAGGTTTCGTTTATTATCTGCCCATAGGCATTATACTGGCATTCATAGAGGGTGTCACCCATGTTGCTGGTTAGGGCAATGGGGGTGCCGAGGTGGTCGTTTTGGTACCGGTAGAGTTTGATGTTATCTTGCTGCGCATTGCCGTGGACAAGGGCTAATGGGCGGTAAGAATCCGGCTCGTAAAGGTAGGTTTGCCAGTGTTTATCATTATCCGTTTCGGCAATAAGC
Organism: Gilliamella intestini; assembly: GCF_900094935.1. Classification (GTDB taxonomy): domain Bacteria; phylum Pseudomonadota; class Gammaproteobacteria; order Enterobacterales; family Orbaceae; genus Gilliamella; species Gilliamella intestini. The sequence continues at coordinate 4,829 of NZ_FMBA01000056.1, read as the reverse complement.
CGGCTACCTTGCCACAGGAATTCGGTGGTTTTGCCATCCACGGTTTTGCTAGTACGGCGATTAAAGGCATCATAAGTATAAGTGATAGTAAGCCCAGTCGGTTTAATGACTTTGATTAACCGGTGCCGGCAGTCGTACTCATAGTGGGTGACTAGGCTGTGGTCTTTTCCGCGTTTTTCAGCAATGAGGTTACCAAAGCGGTCATATTCAAAGTGTTTGTCACTAAAAAAGGTTAAGCGGTTGCCTTTGGCAATATTGGCATGAAACGGCGCGGGTGCTAGTGCTTGGGTTTCAGTGCGTTTATTGCCGGTTTGGTCATAGTCAAATAGCTCAACTTTTTCAGCATGATGATGCTCGGGGTTGGCCTCAGGATAGGTGATTGAGCAATGGTTTGAATTTTACAATCGAGAAAGAGCACACTAGGGAAAATATTGTTATGGAAAAACACCATGGCAAACATGGAATGATGCAAAAGGGTTGGTTAAGGAAAAGCAATTGGAGAATTTATTTTACTCATCGGACACGCATTTTGTTAAAATGAAAACCGATGAGTAATACGTATCTGTCAGATTAAGTTTAAGCTACCACAAACATGCTTAATTTCCATTAATCCATACCTGTTCAACCCAATCTGCAAGATCTTTCCAAGAATCATCGCTATAACCATCTAATGTCCAATAATGTACTGTATCATCAGGAAGTAGACAATAATAACTACCATTATCTTCACATATTGGTAACCAATCATTAGGTAAACCTTGCTCCCTTGCTTCATTTAATACAAATGATAATTCAGAAGGATATTTCTTTTCTTTAGTGACTGATAATAATTCAATTGTTCCATAAAAAATATTATCTGCTTCTTTAAGAAGTTCTCTATAATCTTTTGAAAAACAGAAATTTATTTCTTTCTCATAATTATCAAGCAAATTATCATCAGGAAGAGGTATATTGATTACCTCTCCATTTGATAATTTTTTTAATTGCTCAATAACATTAATTAACTTACTCATTGTTACTCCTCCTATCATTTAAAATCATTGGCTCTATTTATCCAATAAGAAGAACGCCATTGATTAAATTTATTTCGGTCTATTCCTGATGGTATAGTATTATCATTGATATGTATAGTTTTGCTGTTACCTTTATGAAAACTTTGGGTTACCTCTGCAATAGGACCATCTTGTCGTTGAGTCATATGATGTAAATTAATTGGTTTGCCATCATAACCTATTGGCGCCCTTCCTTGTTCCATAAGCTGCAAATTTGTTTTTCCTGATTTAGGATCGATATATTTAGGATCAAACAAATCATTGCGTTGGTAAACTCTATTACCATTAAATTCTATAGGATCTTTTGTCCAATACTGTCGCTCTTGCCCAAAATATTTTGCAGCATCAGTTTCAGGGGATCCATTCGTCCCTTTCCTTGCAACC
>NZ_FMBA01000056.1:0-2586 GCF_900094935.1 Gilliamella intestini | reverse complement strand
GCAAGCTGCCCATCAGGAGTGTAGTGGTAGTGCTGTTGCCAGAGGGGAGAGGGCGAGGTCTGTGTGCTGATATCATAACCGTGATAGCGTTGATGGGTGAACGTGTAATACTGGTAGCGGTTAAGTAATCCCCCCCCTCATTTCCAGCTTGAAATAATAATTAGCTAAAAAGTTACTTTTATCAATTAACTTCATTGATTTTTTCTATCCATTAGTTTATTTGTAATTCTTAATAGCTTCCCTATAACCATCTTGAGTAGAAAAATATTTCATATAAAAATCAAAATCCCATATTGGTGATTCAATATTATTAAAAATACTAATATCTAGAGGTTTATTTTTCATTTTTACTTCTAATTCCTTATTATAATTTATTTTTTTTATACCATCATACCCACCAACCTGATCATCACATCCTATCATTAATGGAAGGATTTTATCTTCCTCCAATTCTAAAAAAACTTTACCTCTAAAAATTGCACTTCCATATATATTTGAATCTAAGTGTTCAGTATCATAACCACCAAAGTCAATATAACGATCTTTAACATTAAATTTTAAGCCTGATGAATGATAATGATCTTGTTTTTTATGGATAATTCGAAGGTCGTAACAGCATATATTTTCTATAGTTAGCAAAGCTTTCTGCGCTAATATGATTAAATCATCATCAATATTGATGATGCTTTCTGGGTTGATTGATAATATCTGAGCTCGCCATATTTTATCATACATATTTACAGATACATTTTCTAAATACATTTGACATGTTGATGTTCTTTTTTCAATTTCAGGTAAAGATGAGTAACTATTTATTCCACTTAAACCATCAAAATCAATACAATATTGATAACTATCGGTTATATCTATTTTATATTTCATCGTATCACCTATCATTTTTTAAAAATATATTCATCTATAGTTTTACTTTTAATTGGTTCTCCACTTGATTGAGCATAACCAGCACTAGAAATTTGTCGTTTATTCACTAATTGCAAACCTTTCTCTTTAGCTATGATTTCTAAATTTTTCATGTATTTGTTGGTCTGATTTCCACGAATTATTATTGTACCTCCGTTATTTAAAACTCGAAGCACTTCATCATTCAAAGGATAATATCCAAACGGGTTATCCATAATAATTTTATTTTGCGAACCCGTTGCAATATTTGACAAATCATTAGCATTGCCGGGATAAACACCTTCCGCCATTGGATAATCAGGATGAGATATATTGTAAGCTCCCTCAATGGGCTTATTTCCTGCACCAATATTTAGTGTTCCTCCTTGTTCTGGAAAAAGGATATTCGATTATACAAGATTGTTAGGTTATGAATATCATCAAAATGGTATTAAGTCATTGGTTAAATCAAGTTATTTCAGGTCAAATAGTGAATTAAATTAATGCAGTATCAATACAACTATCGTTAATCAAACTTGTATAAATTACTCGCATACTACATTAAAACTAGACGCTTATATCTTTACGATAAAATATCTATTCCATCATCTAAAATCTTAACGCTAACTTGTTTTAAGTTTCTATTATTAGTTAAAAACCAAATATCATCTCCATCAATTGATACAGCATTACAATCAAAAAGACTTGCATCAAATAAAATAGGGACATTCAATGCACAAGATAATTCTTGTGCGATATAATACCCATTAATAATATTATTTAAATTAGTTGGCCAATAAATAGATATTTCTGTTTTAAAACCCTGAGTAAATTCTATATACGATATATGTAAAACATTATCTTTGTTGGGGAAGTTGAATGAATCTATTTTTAATCCAGTTATGAACTCTAACTTAGAAATAATTTCTTGTTCTGATTTTTGATCACGTAAATAAAGATTAATAAAAGGTGAATAATTCATTTTCTATCCTTCATTAAATTTAAAAGTATTTTAACTCTTTCTATTTTCTCGGAACTAAGTTTTTTATTTTTTTCTAAATGACCTAGTGTAATTAATGCGTTATCCTTTCCTCTTTTTCTTGCTTGAACTAATATGTTATATTCTAGTGATGAAATATTTACAACTCCAGGTCCAGAAACTGGGTGAACTGAATTATTATGTATACCCCATACCCTGCCTGATGATGTTGTAAATAATTCACCATCTCTAATAGCAACTCCAGATTTAATTTCGGCAAGATCAGCTAACGCTTCAGTTCTTGTTCCTGTGAAAATAGAATTACCGGTGGCTTTGGGTATACTAACCCTATCTAGCAAGTGCCTATCTGAAAGCTCCAAATGTTCAAACCCACTATTTTCAACCTTAACCAACCCTAACGGATCAATCCAATTTATCGGATCGCTACCGGCATATTGGTAACTATTTAGTCCGCCTAGTATACCAAGCGGATCTTGGGTAATATACCTGCCTGTAAATGGGTCGTAATAACGGTTTAGATTGTAGTGTAATCCCGTCTCCTCATCATAATATTGCCCTTGGAACCTTAACGGGTTATCCGGCAGGGCTTGGAAATCGTCTTGATGGTAGGTTTCGTTTATTATCTGCCCATAAGCATTATACTGGCATTCATAGAGGGTGTCACCCATGTTGCTGGTTAGGGCAAT